>NZ_DBMALT010000003.1:0-112506 GCF_057870745.1 Parasutterella sp.
AAATAAATCAGCGAATGTGGGGGCTTTAATCTTCATAGTCACACTTTTCGGTAGTGTGCTAATTATAGCATATCACCCACCTTTTGTGCAGAGGTTCCTTAATGATTTTGTCGATTAGCGGCCGAATTCATAACATCAATGTTTTTTTTGAGATGTCAGAGACTTCCAGTCTTACTTTTGGATGATTAGACTGTTATATTTCCTTGGATTATTCTCAAACTAAAGATTTTTAAAGGACGCGATAATGGATTTCGTAAAGCTTTCCGAACAGCGTTTTACCGCTAAAAAATTCGATGTCAACAAAAAGATTCCTCGTGATGACGTCGAAAAATTAAAGACAATTCTTCAGCTCTCTCCTTCTTCCGTCAACAGCCAGCCTTGGGTCTTCCTTTGGGGCACAAGCGACAATTCCAAGAAACGCGTTCGTCCGGCAATTGCCGACTTCAACTGGAACCGCATCGACACTTGCTCCGACTTTATCGTGATCGCCGTCAGAAAGGGTTTGGACGACAAATTCCAGCACACCCTTCTCGACCAGGAAATCAAAGACGGCCGCATTGCCAACGAAGAAATTGCCAAAGAATGCTTCGAATCCAGAAAATTCTTTATTGATCTGCGTGAACGTACCGGCCAAACTCTCAACTGGGAAACTAAGCAGGCCTATATCGCAATGACAGCATTGCTTTACGGCGCCGCCTCCCTCGGCATTGATTCCACACCGATCGAAGGTTTCGATGAAGACAAGATGGATAAACTCCTGAATCTTGATAACTACGGTGTGCATTCCGTCCTCGTCGTGACCTTGGGCTACGACGCCGAAGACGACCACAACCGTACTCGTCCGAAGTCTCGTCTGGAACAGAGCAAGATCTTCTTCGATCTGGATAAGTTCCCAGGCTAATATATAGATCAACCGCATGCAGCCGCCTTTCGAGGCGGCTTTGTTTTGTCCGGAACTGCGGTTCTCGGACAATTGAGATACGCCGTCATGCTCGTTTTCTCGACTTTCTTTGAACGCGAGCCTTTTAGATAATAAGTTCACCACTTTCACCCAAGGATTTGATGTTGTTTAGGAAACTCTGGCTTTCTTTATGCGCCGGCGCGCTGCTGGCGGCTCATCCGCTTCAGGCGGAGGAACCGACTCAGCTTCGGGAAGTCAGAGTCGCCTACATCGGAATCCTGCCGTCTGAAACCACTGAGCACGCCGTCTACCCTACTTTCGATTTTCTAAAGTCACAGCTCGGGCACAAATACCGATTCAAGCTTTTTGATATTTCAAACCACGATTTCTTAGAAGAAATCAATGTCCTGAAGCCTCATTTACTCTTTGCTCCGAGCGAGATTTATCTTCAGCTTGCGGCGATTCCCCAATTGAACGCTCACGACATTGCTGCTTTGAAGTCGGTTTTCTCTTCTAAGACCAGTGCGTCTGTGGGTTCAGTGTTTATTACACGCGCTGACCGAAACGACATCAACACCATCGCCGATATGAAGGGCAAACGCGTTGCTGCGGCCAACAACGAAAATTTAAGCGAATGGTGGGCAGCGTTAGGAGAACTCAAGGAGCACGGCTACGCTCCGAACCGTTTCTTCGGAAGCGAACGATTCACCCGTGAACGTCACCTCGGAGCCGTAGAAGAAGTTCTTGCCGGATCGAGCGACGTGGGTATTCTTCCGACTTGCCTTCTTGAGGCTTACGAAGGAGTAGGCTTCGTGGCTCCGGGTTCACTGAAAGTGATCGAGCCTTACGATAATGCCAAGGATGAGTCGCCCTTCTACTGCCGCCGCTCTACTCGTGCGCTTTATCCCGGCATTGTGATTTCTTCGCTGGCGAACGCACCTGACGACATCGTCAAAGACGTCGTTCGCACCCTCTTTACGATGTCGCCTTTCCAAGGCAACGAATGGGCTGCCGGTTACGATTACACGGAAGTGCTCCGACTGATGAAAGATCTGAAGTTCGGTATGTACGAGAACCTCAGGGACTACTCTTTGGGCGCCCTTCTTCAACGGTATAAAACTGAGCTACTGATCCTGCTAACGATCCTGCTGTTTTTAATCGGCAACGAGCTGCGCGTCCATCATTTGGTCAACAAACGGACGGCAGAGCTCAAAGGTGCACTGGAAGCCAAGAACGCCGCAGAACAAGAGGCCGTCCTCGGCCGCAAACGGCTCTCTCATATCGAGCGTTCAGGCGTTATTTCGCAGATGTCCAACATCATTGCGCATGAGTTAAAACAGCCCCTAGGCGCACTGCTGAACTATGCAGCCGTCTTGAAACTGCGACTGAACGACAAAATGGCAGAAGACCCATTAACCAAGACCGTCGTCGAGAATATGGATGCGGAAACCAGACGCATTTCCCGTATCGTGGATTCGGTGCGCAAATTTGCAAAAAAAGAGCAGCCTGCACATATCGAATACGATTTAGTTCGAATCGTAGAAAAGGCGATCCGCACTTTCCATCAGCAGGAAGAAGCAAAAACAGCAGTTCCCTTCCGAACGGATGTGGCCACAGCGCCGGTTTTAGCCGATCCTCTTTCCTTGGAACTTTTAATTTTGAATTTAATCCGAAATGCCGCAGCTGCCAGTAAAGAGTCCGGCAGACCCAAGCTCGGCGTTTCGTTAGAGCCGGCAGGCAAACGCTGGAAGGTCACCGTTTGGAATAACGGTCTGGTCCTAAGCGACGAGCAGTTCACACGATTGGAGCACGCCGCTGAGTCCACCAAGCCTGAAGGCCTGGGATTGGGTCTTTCCATTGTGCGTGAGATCGCCGATATGCACTCGGCGTCGCTGCACTTTGAACGCCTGACAAAAGGCGGCGTACGCGCTGAACTTATGATTGATCGTTTAGCGACCAAAGATCCGGAGAAAAAAATCAATGAATAAAGAACATACCTTGATCCGCCTCGTCGACGACGACGAAAGTTTATTGTTTTCTACCAAGATCCTGCTGGAGGCCCTCGGCTGGAAAGTGGCTGCTTATAACTCTCCGACGGAGTTTTTGGTCCGCGACAACCTCAGTATTCCCGGCTGCGCCGTATTAGATGTGCGCATGCCGCAGATGACCGGGCTTGAAGTGCAGGAAACGCTCATTGAGCGCGGCTTTGCTCATTTCCCGCTGATTTTCCTTTCCGGACACGGCGACATTCAAATGGCAGTGAACGCCATGAGCAAAGGCGCCCTGACCTTCTTGGAAAAGCCTGTCGATCCTGAGCGGCTGAACCAAGAAGTCACCCGTGCAGTAAAGCTGGGCATCAGACGAGCGGAAGAAGCCAACGAATTAAATGCATTAAAGCGCCGCTATCGGCAACTCACCAACCGAGAGAAAGAAGTCCTGTCTCTGGTCGCCGAGGGGCTGACCAATAAAGAAATTGCCGACCGTCTCGAACTCTCTGTGCCTACGATCAAAATGCATCGAAGCCGAGCCTCCGAAAAACTTGCAATGGATTCTGTCGCCGAAATCACGCGTGCGCTCATCCTGCTTAACGAAGCTTCCGCGAAATGATCAGAAGAGAGTTTCTCGCCGGCTTGACGAGTTTGAGCGCTTTAGCTGCGGCTCCCGCCATCTCTTTTGCTCAGGCTCCCATGAACCTCGGACAGCAATGGGATGTCATTGTAATCGGCTCCGGCTTAGCGGGTTTGTCTGCCGCTTTATCCGCTTCTGAAAACGGTGCCGATCGCATCCTCGTTATTGAAAAGCTTCCCGTACTCGGCGGCCACTCGCGCTTATCAACCGGCTCCTTCTTAGCCGTTTCCCCGAAGCGGCTTGAACCACTTGGAATCCATACATCGGTAGACGCTGTTCTGGAAGAAATGATGGAAGTCGGAGGCGGACTCGGCAATAAAGATTTAGCTCGGCTTTTGCTCTCTGAGAGTGAGGCGGCCATGGATTGGCTGGAAACGCACGGCCTGGTTTGGAACCCGGAACCTTATGTCGCCGTCGGCTCTCCCTCGGCCTACGCTTTCAGAACGATCCAAGGTTTCACCGGTTCTCACTACATATTCAAACTCAATCAGAGAGCACGCGAACGCGGCGTCCGCTTTTTGTATGACCAGCCGGTCACCGACCTTCTTCAGGATCCGGTTTCCGGCAACGTCAACGGTGTCGTTGTTAAAAGCAAAAACCATGAAGTGATCTACATCCGCGGCAATGCCGTGGTTATTGCAACCGGAGGATATTCGGCAAACAACGCTTTATGCCGCAAATTCAATCCTGAAATCTCGGCGCTTATGCCCTCGACAGCGAATCCCGGAGGAAGATATCTTGACGGAGCTTGGGGCGATGCGTTGGAATTTACCAAGCCCTTCCACGCAGCTACGGTTGATTTGGATAAGATTCAAAGGATTTGCTTTCTTGGCGGTCGCCTAGTCGACTACACCGGCGCAGACATCTATCTGAACAAAAACGGTCTTCGGTTTGTCAATGAAGGGGCGTCTCACGGAGACGTGCTTGCCGAACTCTTGAAGCAGCCTCAAAGAGCAATGTGGGTGATCACTGACTCCCAGTCCAAAAAAGGTTTGTCTCTTGAGAACAAACTCGCCGACGGGGCGGTTAAAAAATTTGATTCTCTTTGTCAGGTCGCTGCCTTCATCGGCTGTCCGGCAGAGACTCTGGAAGAAACCGTTACCAGATACAACGACTTTGTTCTCAAAGGCGTGGACGAGGATTTCGGCAAGAAAGTTATGCTGCAGACCATCAGTTATCCGCCTTTTTACGTCGGCCAGGAAAGAGTGGGCGTTCACTATTGCTGCGGCGGACTCAAGTTCAATGAAAAAGCTCAAGTCTTAAATACCTCCGAAGAACCCATTGCCGGCCTTTACGTTGCCGGTGAGGCCTCAGGCGGTGTTCACGGAAAAGACCGCTTGGGCGGCATCGGCTTAACCGATGCCGTGGTATTCGGCAGAATTGCAGGACGAGAAGCGGCGCTCCTTGAAAGGACGTCCGAGCATGCTGAATTTCAGTACGTTCCGCCGAGAAGCCACAGCATTCAAGAGCTTGATGCTTCTGCGGATTTTGAGCCGACGAGCGATTAAGTACCGTCTCACGGTTTGCTCTAAACTATTACCCAACTTTAATTCTTGGTTGAACTATGAATCCGGACAAGGAAGAACCCGTCTTCGGCGCAGTCGTCGTCGCAGCGGGAGTCGGTTCAAGAATGGGCACCGGCAGCCCGAAACAATATGAACTTATCGGCAGCAAAACGATGCTGGAACGCTCGGTTCAAGTACTCCTCGACGAGCCTCGCATTAAAGAGCTCGTGGTCGTCATTTCACCAGCCGACATAATCGGTCAGAGACTTGTATTTGAAGATCCCCGCGTCCGCATCGCACGTGTAGGAGGACAGACACGGGCCGACAGCGTTAAAAACGGCATCTTGTTTTCTAACCTGAAGTCTTCGGACTGGGTGTTAGTCCATGATGCGGCCCGTCCCTGCCTGCTAACATCCGATGTCACCAAGCTGATGGATTACTGCCAAAGACATCAGGAAAGCGCCATACTTGCCGTTCCGGTCAATGACACTCTTAAAAAAGAAGGCGAAAACGGCACAATCGCCTGCACCGTGAGTCGAGACGGTTTGTGGGCTGCTCAGACCCCGCAGTGTTTCCCAGTCGGCGAATTAACCCGCGCCATGAATGAAGCAGGATCGGCCGTCACGGACGAGGCAAGCGCCATGGAATTTGTCGGAAAGCATCCAGCGCTGGTCGAGGGCACGCCGACCAATATTAAAGTCACGCGCCCGATGGACCTCTGGCTCGCACGAGCCATCTTTTTAGCTCGCAAAGAAAAGGAAAATAATGAGTAACTGCAAAATCAGAGTCGGCCAGGGTTATGACGTTCACCGTTTGGTCGAAGGACGTCCGTTGATTTTAGGCGGCGTTCAGATTCCGCATTCTCTAGGCTTGGACGGACACTCCGATGCCGATGTTCTGCTGCATGCCGTCACCGATGCTTTGTTCGGGGCTGCTGCCATGGGCGACATCGGCAGGCACTTTCCGGACACCGACCCAGCTTATAAGGGCGCCGACAGCACCAAATTGCTTTCCGAAGCGCTGAAAAAAGTGTGGGATAAAGGCTGGAAACCGGTGAATGTAGACTGCACAATCATTGCTCAGAAACCGAAACTTGCCCCATTCATGAACCAGATCAATTCTTCTTTGGCTGCTATATTGCAGCTTCCCGTCGACTGCGTGAACGTCAAAGCCAAGACCAACGAAAAGCTCGGCTTTGAGGGAAAAGAAGAAGGGATTGTGGCTCAAGCGGTCATCCTGCTTGAGGCCCGTGCTTAATCAGCCTTTTCGGGCGTTTCCTTGCCTTCGGTAAGTTTTCTGACGACGGAGGCCTTCGGAACCACCGGAATCGTCATCTGAACGCTCAAACCGTTCGGAATATTCTGGGCTAAGCGGACGGAACCTCCGCCGGCCTTAGCGACGCGGTTGACAATAGACAGACCCAATCCTGTCCCTGAGGCATTTCCGCGGGCAGTATCGCCGCGCTCAAACGGACGCAGAACGCGTTCTAAATCGCTTTCCGGAAGACCTTTGCCGTCATCGGCAACAATCAATTCGGCTGCTCCTCGCTTCTTCAAATAGTGAAGCGTAATGGACAGACGGAGAATGCCGTCGGAGCTGCGGCCGTACTTGCCGGCATTGACAATCATGTTTTGAACAGCACGCGCTAAATCCGTCGGATTGGCGCGGACTTCCAAACCGTCTTCAATCGAAGTAAGAAGCTGAATATCAGGCTGTGAGGCTACACGATTGGCGGCAATCACATGCCTGACGGTATCGGAAATATTGACGACTTCAAGTTCGGCCTCGCTCTGTCGGACGTATGCCATGAACTGCTTAACGATGCTTTCCATCTGATCAAGATCGCTGCACATGGCTTCTCGCGTCTCTTCGGAAAGCGGAGCCAATTCAACTTCAAGTCTTAATCGGGTAATCGGTGTACGAAGGTCGTGGCTGACGCCTGCGAGCAGAAGCTCGCGGTCGCTCGCCAAGCGCTTCAGGTCTGAGACCATCACGTTAAAGCTTTCGTTAACTTCACGGATTTCACTCGGACCGTCGAGAGGCAGCGGCTGCGGGAAAACGCCGCGGCCGAGCTCTCGCGCATACTCACTGAGTTTTGCGAGAGGGTCAATCAAACGGCTGGTTAAAAGTACCGTAAACAGGGCGCAGATGAGCAGCATCCCTGCGAACCAAAACATCCAGTTGGCACCCAATCGAGGGTTTTCGGCCGTTCGTTCTGCTCGGATCCAATATTCGTCCCCATCGATCTCGAAACTGACCCATAAACCGGGAATGCCGTTCAGGCTCTGAGCAAGAATGGTCTTCTTGCCCAAAGACGAACGGACATTATCAAGAATCAGATCGTTGAGACTGTCGCTTTCCAGCGGAACAATACGGTCGTACGGTTCTTTCGGGAGTATCGTCAGGCCCTCACGCTGAGCCAATGCCATGATGAGGTCAAAACGATAACTCGTATCGGCACTGATCAGCGCATAGCGGGTCAGTGTCGTAATTGCGGTAATTCGCAGTGAGGCAGCTTGGGCTCGCGGCGCCTCATTCAAGACAGCCAAGCCGTAGAGCCAAGCGCAGACGCTGGTCAGCACCAGAATAAAGAGCGCTCCGAAAGTTTTCCAAAACAACCCGGAAAAAAACTGCGAACCGAAGCCCTCCTTGCCGGCCTTGTCTGCCATATTGCCTCACTTTCCGATCACAAATTATTTCTTATCCTGAGCGTCGGAAGCGCCGTCAGGAATAAACACGTAGCCTAAGCCCCAAACTGTCTGGAGATAACGAGGTTTGGAAGGATCAGGTTCGATAATTTTACGCAAACGAGAAACCTGAACGTCCAAAGAACGGTCAAAGGCTTCGTATTCGCGGCCGCGGGCCATTTCCATCAGCTTGTCGCGGGAAAGCGGAACTCTCGGATGACGTGCAAATGTCTTGAGAACCGCAAATTCACCGGTTGTAAGCGGAATTTCTTCATCGCCTTTAGAAAGTTTGCGAGTACCCAGATCAAGAGAGAAGTTGCCGAAACGAACGACTTCATCTTCTTTGCTCGGAGCTCCGGGAGGATCAACCGGCTCTCTGCGGCGCAGAATGGCATGCAGACGGGCCAGCAGTTCGCGGGGATTGTAGGGTTTCGGGAGATAATCGTCGGCGCCCAATTCAAGGCCCAAGATTCGATCGATGTCTTCTCCTTTAGCGGTAAGCATCAGGATCGGCGTTGTGTCATTGGAAGCACGGATTCTCTTCAGTATGGAAATTCCGTCTTCGCCCGGCATCATGACGTCCAAAACCACGGCGTCAAAACGTTCTCTTAGCCACAGACGATTCATCTGTTCGGCATTTTCTGCCACAGATACGTGGAAACCGTTATTTGTAAGGAATTGACGAAGCAAATCGCGTAAGCGGCTGTCGTCGTCAACCACGAGGATGCGTGGAGGACGCTTGTTGCTGAGGGCTCCGCCGTCTTTTCTCAATGTCTCTGATTCTTGCATAGCATCTCCTGTCGGAAGATTTACAAATTACATGATGCTACAAAATTTATCCTCTTTTTGGTTTTCTTGCTACATGCCCCTATTCCTTTTGGGCAATAAGTTGAATAGGATTATGAAAATAAAAGAAAGAGGCATTTATTTTGAAAGAGATCCGATATCTACCCGTTGTTTTGCTCTTGCTGCAGCCCGTAGTCGGTTCTGCTCATAATCCGGGACATCCGTCACCGTCAGAAACGACTGCAACTGTCGTGATTGACGCTTCCTCCGCCGAGGAAAACAGCTCTATTCCTCGCCCGCATGCGCCAAACGCAGCTTCTAATCCTAACGTTCCCAAATGTCACTGGGATAAATTGGACGCCGAAGGCCGTGCTTCTGTTTGGCCGACGTTATCGGCCAGGCACCGTGATTACCATTGGCGGCTCATGACCAGTGAAGAGCGCGCCGAGCTTCGGTCTTTCCTTCCGAAGATGGAAAGACGCCGTTTGCGTGAACGTTTTGTGACAAATCATCAGCATGCGCGCGATAACGATCGTCCTTACGTCCTATACAAGCGCCTCTCAAAACAAGAGCTCTGCGAGTTAAGAGAGCAAGTGCGTCAGGCGAACAAACAGCTTGTCCTTTCCAAAATGCTCAAGACGCCCGCCCAGATCGAGTACGAAGATCAGTTCCTTTCAAAACTCGCTGAGATGAACGATTTGAATCATCAGATGGTCATCGTCACGATTCAGGAGTCCGCTATGGAAAGTATGGCGGCTGCCGATCAAAAGGTCACGCCTGCCGCCCAAGAGAGTGCTTCTGCCCGCGTTTCTCCTTAGTCACAGACCGACTAAAATACTCTGCACTATAGGAGTGTTGTATGGCAAGCGCATTACTTTGTCTTGAGTCTTCCGGAAATCTGTGTTCCGTCGCTGTCACCGGTTTCGATCGTGAGGCTTACCTTCAATCCGAGCCCGGACAAAAACACACGAAAGTCATTCTCGGAATGATCCGCGGCTGTCTGACTGCTGCAGGCGGCAGCCGTGAAGGACTTCAGGGAATTGCCTTCGGATCCGGCCCCGGCGCCTTTACCGGACTGCGCGTTGCCTGCGGCTTGGCTCAGGGTTTGGGCTGGGCGCTCAATATCCCGCTCATTCCCGTCAACACCCTGCTCGCGCTCGCCTACATCCATCATGAAACATTGGAAGAAGGCTCCCGCCTTTTGGCCGCGATCGATGCACGTATGCATGAGTGCTACTGCGCTGTCTTCCGTTACGAAAATCATGAATTCAAGGAAGTCACGGCGCCAGCGCTTTGCAAACCATCCGAACTTTTAGCGATCGCAGATGACAACGGCGCCGAATTCCTGTGCGGAAATGCTTTCCGAATCTACGCCGATGAAATCGGAGATCCCGCTCCTAAGAAACTTCTTTCTACGGACGACGTCAACGCTCAAATGATCGTACCGCTCGCCCGAAAATATTTTGAAGAAAATAAAACAGTGGACGCCGCAGAAGCGTCCCCGCTTTACGTTCGAGACCATGTCGCATTGACGATTGAAGAACGCAAAGCAGAAAAATCCCGTTGAGAATCTTTATGGCTGAAAATCTCCTCATCACCCGAATGACTTCGGATGACATCGATGATGTTGTCCTTCTTGACCGCTCCATCTTTTATGATCCGTGGGCTCGAACGTCATTCTCCGGTTCTCTGAAGAAAGACACCTGTCTTGTTCTCAGAAGAGACGGTGAGCTTGAGGGATATGTGATTTTCAGCAGCATTTTTGACGAAGGAGAACTGCTTCGCATCGCCGTCAATCCGCTGTCCCGCCGCAAAGGTTATGCCACGATGCTCATGAAGGAACTAAGCAAGCTGGGACGCGAACGCAACATCGAACATTGGTTCTTAGAAGTTAGAGCCGGAAATCTCGGAGCGATTAAACTTTATGAGAAATTCGGTTTCATCATGATGGGTCGGCGCAAAGGGTACTATCCTTCGCCTAACGGTCGGGAAGACGCCATCACGATGCACGCGTATAGGAAGAAATAAAAGGTGCTTGATCAAAGGAAGTCAGACATATGGAATGCACTCGGCATCGGTTCTCAGTGGATCGAGCGAGATGAGCTGGCTAAAGCTGCCGAAGAAGCTGCAAAAAACAAAGCTGAGGCTTTGGCCGCTGCTTCTCCGAAGCCTCAGCTGCAGAATTCCGTTCCTGCCGCCGCTTCGGCTCCTTCCTTTGTAAACCGTGCGCCTCAAACTCCTCAAGCCAGTTCGGCTCCTGTTGCAAACGCACCTGCGGCAGAGCCAGCCCGCGTTACCGCAGGAATTGCTAATCGCAGCGCTCCGCCGCCCAAAGCGGCTCGTCCCGAGCCGGCGGCGAAGCCAGCTTACCGCAGTGCCAGCGAAGCACGCGGCGTGCGTCCCGAAGCGTATACGGAAGCACGTATTCATCAGATTGCAACCGCCGATTGGCAGACTTTAAAACAGCTCGTGCAGGACTGCCGAGCCTGTGAAATCTCCTCGAGCCGTCTGCATCCGGTTTTCGGACAAGGCAATCCGCCCTGCCGCCTAATGCTGATCGGTGAAGCTCCCGGCGCAGAAGAAGACCGTTTGGGGCAGCCTTTTGTCGGCCCCTCGGGCAAACTGCTGGATAAGATTCTTGAGGCAGCCAAGCTCGATCGCGAGAAGGACCTGTGTATTTTCAACACACTGAAATGTCGTCCGCCGCTGAATGCCACACCGGAAAAAGCCGAAACCATGGCCTGCCGTCCATTCCTGGAACGCCAAATCGAATTGATTGACCCGGAAGTGATCGTTGCAATGGGCAAGCCTGCCGCTTCCTGGTTCTTCCCGGATCTCAAAACGCTCAATCCTTATCGTGGCAAAGTGCACAATTTGACTGTACAAAGCAAGCCTCGGAAGGTCATCGTGACTTATCATCCTTCTTACCTGCTGCGCTCTCCTCAGGAAAAGCGCAAGGCATGGCTGGATTGGTGCTTAATACTCGATACCCTAAGCTAAACAAATGACAAAAGCGATATTTGACTCTTTGCCCGTTATCGGAAAATCTCTTGCAGAAATAAAACCCTCAGACAAATATCGAGAAAAATGTCCGGCAGGCAGTGCGCTTGCCATGTCCATCGCCCAAAACGCCGTTCAGCTCAAAAAACAAAATAAGCTTCTGACGGTCATTTGCGCCGACCCGAGTGATGTCATTCGTCTGCAGGATGAAGTCACTTGGTTTGATCCTTCTTTAAAACTCACGGTTTTTCCCGACTGGGAAACCTTGCCTTATGACGTACTGAGTCCTCACGCCGATCTTGTCGGCGAACGCCTTCAGACGCTGTATCTTCTTTTAAACCGTCAAAAGCGCCAGGACCCGGTTGACGTCTTAATCGTTTCTGCAAGTACTGCAACACAGCGCTTGGCACCGAGAAACTATATCGGCTCGACAACCTTCTTCTTCCGCAAGGGCGACCGCATTGATCCGACTGATCTTCGCGCCGAATTAGTTGCGAGAGGCTATGAACATGTCTCTCAAGTGGTCGCACCCGGCGAATTTGCCAGTCGCGGCGGACTGCTTGACCTCTTCCCGATGGGCTCGGCCAAGCCTTATCGTCTGGATTTCTTTGATGACGAACTCGACGAGATCCGAGTCTTTGATCCGGACAATCAACGATCGGTAGAAAAAGTTGACGAAATCCGCCTGCTTCCGGCCCATGAATTTCCGATGGACAAGGAAGCTAGGTCTGCCTTCTGCTCCCGCTGGCGTGAAACCTTTGAAGGAGATCCGAGCAAAGTCACACTTTACAAGGACATCGAAAACGGCATCGCGGCACCCGGTGTCGAAAACTACTTGCCGCTTTTCTTTGACGAAACGGAAACCCTCTTCGATTACATCGGCTCAGATGCTTCGCTGATCCTTCTCGGGGACGTCAACAGCGCCATCGAGCATTTCGATAAAGAAACCGAACAGCGTGCCAAGTTCCTTCGCGCGGACGGCGAACGTCCGATTTTGGATTTCAAGCGCCTTTATCTCAGTGCTCCGCAGTTCTTTGAATTTGCCGGACAGTACGCGCGCCTCTCGCTCACCGATAAAGAAACAGCGACGCCCAATTTCCCGTCTGTCGCCATTGAACGCAGAAAGGATGATCCTCTCGAGGGATTGAAGGCGTACAAGGATCTTTGCTCAGCCCGCGGCCGCAAACTCTTGGTCATGGCAAACTCAGCCGGCCGTCTGGAAACCATCTCAGACGTCTTCAAAGAGAACGCCCTTAAAGCGCCGTTGGTACCGGGATTTGAGAAGTTTTTAGAAAGCAGAGACAACTTTGCGCTTTGCTACGGTCCGCTCTACGACGGAATGGAACTAGAGAATCCGCCGATTTCCATTCTGACGGAAACAGAACTTTATTCGAACTCCGATCGTCCGGTCAGACGCCGGCGCCGCAGAACAGAGCGCGAAAGCAACATCGAGATGATGATTCGCGACCTCTCCGAACTTAAAGTCGGAGACCCTGTCGTGCATTTGGATCACGGTGTCGGCCGCTATCGCGGTCTGACTTCAATGAGCACGCCGGACGGTGAAGCAGAATTCCTGCAGATTGACTACGCCAAAGAAGCCAAACTTTACGTTCCGGTTGCTCAGCTACATTTGATCTCTCGATATTCCGGTGCTGATCCGGAAACCGCACCTCTGCACTCCTTGGGCAAAGGCGATTGGGAGAAGGCTCGCAAGAAAGCGGCTCTCCAAGTGAGGGATACGGCTGCCGAACTCTTGAACATTTATGCCCTGCGTCAATCCCGAAAAGGCTACGCTTTCAAATTCAGTTTGGCTGATTACGAAGCGTTCTCCGAAGCCTTTGCTTTTGAAGAAACGGAAGACCAGCTCGCCGCCATTAACGCCGTTTACCGCGACATGATCTCGGACAAACCGATGGACCGCTTGGTCTGCGGCGACGTCGGCTTCGGTAAGACCGAAGTTGCTCTTCGCGCTGCGTTTATGGCTGTCATGGGCGGAAAACAAGTCGCAGTTCTTTGCCCGACAACGCTGCTTGCCGAACAGCATGCTCAAACCTTCCGCGATCGTTTTGCCAACTGGCCGGTGAGAATTGCCGAACTTTCCCGATTCCGCTCTTCAAAGGAAGTGAACGCATCGATCGAAGGTATCAAAAACGGCACGATCGACATCGTCGTCGGTACGCACAAACTGCTTTCCGATAAAGTCCAATTTAAAGATCTCGGCCTTGTCGTCATCGACGAAGAACACCGCTTCGGTGTTCGCCAGAAGGAACAGCTCAAATCTCTTCGTTCGGAAGTCGACATTCTGACGCTGACGGCAACTCCGATTCCTCGCACTTTGTCGATGTCTTTGGAAGGCATTCGAGATTTCTCCGTTATCGCAACGGCGCCGCAAAAACGTTTGGCCATCAAGACCTTTGTCCAGCGTGAAAGCGACTCTCTTATTCGAGAGGCAGTTTTGCGTGAATTAAAGCGCGGAGGTCAGGTTTACTTCCTCCATAACGAAGTCGAAACCATTGAAAACGCCCGCATGCGTCTCGAGCAGCTCCTTCCGGAAGCCCGCATCGGCGTTGCACACGGACAGATGAACGAGCGGGAACTTGAACGCGTCATGCGTGACTTCTATGCTCAGCGCACCAATGTGCTGCTTTGCACAACGATTATCGAAACCGGCATCGACATCCCGAACGCCAACACAATCATCATGCATCGTGCCGACAAATTCGGCTTGGCTCAGCTCCATCAGCTGCGCGGCCGCGTCGGACGCTCCCACCATCAGGCTTATGCCTATTTGCTGACGCCGGGCGAAGGTGCGATGACCAAAAATGCCGAGAAACGGCTTGAAGCCATTAAAGAAATGGAAGAACTCGGCAGCGGTTTCTATTTGGCTATGCATGACTTAGAGATCAGAGGTGCGGGTGAGGTCTTGGGCGAACATCAATCCGGCTCGATGACCGGCGTAGGTTTCGACCTCTACACCCAGATGCTCGATTCTGCCGTCACTGCCTTAAAAGAAGGCCGCGAACCTGATCTGCTTCAGCCGCTGGAAGCCACGACAGACATCAATCTGCATGCGCCTGCCCTGCTCCGTTCAGACTATGTTCCTGATGTTCATAACCGTCTGACTTTCTACAAACGCCTTGCACAAGTCAAAAACAAGGAAGATCTTTATCAGATTCAGGAGGAGATTGCCGACCGCTACGGCAAGCTGACTCAGGAAGCCAAGAATCTGATTCTTACGCACCGTATACGTGTGGAAGCCAAGCCTTTGGGTGTTCTAAAGATCGACGCAGGTGAAGACTCCATCATCTTTACCTTTAAAGATAAACCCTCGTTTGACCCCGGAAAGTTCTTCCGCATGCTTCAAGCAAACCGAAATATGCGCATGCTCGGGCCGAATCGGTTACGATTAGAAACTTACACTGATACCGCCGAGAAAAGGGGCGACAACATCTTACGAATCCTCAAGGAGCTCAAGTGAGTCACGATTTAGTTCTTCAAACCAAGATCGGACGTGAAGAAACTTTGGAAAAGTTTCTTCATACCATTGGCAAAAAAGGCACGATCAAAGATCCCTGTGCGGTTCGTCTGCGCCGTGTCAACCGTGAGGAATTCGAGGCTCGCTGGGCTCAGAAAGCAAGAGCCCTTCAAATCGATGCGAATTGGATCGAGCCGGGATTAAAGCTGAAGAATTTCAAGCTTTTTGCCACCGATATGGATTCCACTTTCCTGAATTTGGAAACACTGGATGAAATGGCCTCTTTCGTCGGCAAAGGTGAGGAAGTCGCCCATATCACCGAGCTCGCGATGCAGGGCAAAATCAGAAATTACGCAGAAAGCCTAACTGCTCGCGTCAAGCTGATGGCCGGCGCCGACGCTTCTATTGTTGATCGTCTGATCGATCGTCACATCAAGCCCAATCCAGGCGCCGAAAAACTTGTTGCCGCCTTCAAAGCCGCGGGCATTCCGATGCTGCTCGTCTCCGGCGGCTTTAGCTGCGTAACAGAAGTTGTTAAAGAACGGTATGGATTTACGCACGTGATCAGCAACGAACTTGAAATCGTTAACGGCAAATTAACCGGACGAGTCACCGGACCGTTCGGCACGCCGATTATCGACGGTCGCGGCAAGATTTCTTACGTATCGGCTTACGCACTACAGCACGGAATCGAGCTCTCCGAACTCATCACTATGGGTGACGGCTCCAATGACATTCCTATGCTGGAAGCTGCCGGACTTTCCATTGCATGGCACGCAAAACCAAAGGTTAGACCGCACGCCAAACAAGCTTTTGACTTTGCGCCTTTATCCGGTGTTTTAGCCTTGTTCGATTAATCGAAAAATTCAAAATTTTTGATACCTCTTACACGCCTGCTCAAGGCGTGTAATTTTGTCTGGAACCACAATAGGCAGGTCGAATGGAATAACAGAGCTCTCAGCTCTTACTCGCATAAACCGGCCTCAATCATCCCCCTCTAGAACAACTCAATGTACTCATTACGCGAGAAGAATTTAACCACTACAGAATGAAAGGTTTAGGCTGAAGCCAATACATTTAAGGAGACACCAATGGTTAAGAAAGTATTATCTGCAGTTGCTTTAGCTTCTGTCTTTGCCGCTGCTCCGGCTATGGCTCAGACGGGCGGATTCACCGGCCCCGGAGCCACTCAAGAAGGTACGGTTGCTCAGCTCAAAACGCTCCCTGATGACGCTCATTTGATCTTGAAAGGCAACATTGTACGGAACGTTCAAGGTGACAAGTACGAGTTCAAGGATGGCACCGGCACCGTCGAACTTGAAATCGACCGTAAGTATTGGAACGGTCAGAACGTCAAGCCCGAAAACACCGTGAAGTTAATTGTCGAAGTCGACAAGGACCTTCTCAAGACCGAATACGAAGTCGATGCTCCGGTTGAAGTTCTAAAGTAATCGCAACTTAGTCAGTTTTTAGTATCGATCCTCCCGCTATTTGCGGGAGGATTTTTTGTTTGTGGGCAAAAATTATTAACCTGGAAATATCGAAATAACAATAATAAGGTCTTTCCCTTAATTTGCAATTACAACACGAATATTCGTGCTGTTATTGTATAAGTAAATTTTCAATTTCTAATTAGATCTCCTATATCCAAATTATTTAAACCAAATATCGTCTTGTATATTTTTATACGTGCGTTATTTGAACGTATATCTATGCAAAAACAGTCTCCTTACAATTTGTAAAGAAGCCTAGACTCAAAGTATCGCAATCATTTATGGAGAGTTTAAATGACACTTCGTGTCACACCTTGGGGAAAGGATGATTTCAAAGCGACCAGCGAAGAGGCTGAGTCCAAAGACTGGGCCTATTGGCAAAACCGTCTGAATCGCGCCTCCTTGGTAATGCTGGCAGAGGAAGGAATTATCGATAAAAACATTGTCCCAAGAATCGCTGCGGCACAAAAACACGCAGAAGATCTTCAAAATCTGCCTGGCGCTCCTCGCCTCACAGACATCATGCCGTTGGAAAAAATGCTGATCGAATCCTGCGGTGAAGAAGCTACGCTCATTCACACAGGGCGAAGCCGCCAAGACATGTTCACGACATTGAATGAGGCTCGTCTGCGCTTAGCAGTTTTGGATTTTTATGAAGCACTAAACAAACTGCGGACAAGACTTCTGTCGATCGCTCGAGAAAATATCGAAACATACATTCCGGCGTACACCAACGGCGTCCAGGCTATGCCGATCACTTTGGCCTTCTATCTTTGGGGATTTTTGGAATCCTTCCAAAGAGACTCAGACCGAATCATTGAAAGCTACAAACGCATCAATCAATCTGCACTCGGCGTGGCTGTGCTCGCCTGCTCCAGCTGGCCGTTGAATCGCGAACGCTTGGCTGAATTATTGGGGTTTGAAAAGCCCATCACGAACGGTCTGGATGCCGCTCAAATCAGCCTCTTTGACATTCCTTTGGAGGCTGCCTCGAATGCCGCAAATGTGGCTATCCGAATCGGCACACTCGTTCAAGACCTCGCGCAGCAATATTCACAGACACGTCCTTGGCTGCTCTTGGATTCCGGCGCCGCTTACGGCTCTTCAGCGATGCCGCAAAAACGCAATCCCGGCATTCTCAATAAAACTCGAGGGACAGCAAGCGACGTTGTCGGCGCAATGCAGACATCTTTTTTACGAGCCCATAACTTACAGCTCGGTATGTATGACAACAAAGAAAGCGTGTTGGAAGACTGCTCCGGTGTGTTCGTCAAAGGTGTCGAAATGCTGGAACTGATGGAACAGGCTTTCTCTTTGCTCAAGGTCAATCCTGCTCGTAGTCTCGAGGAGCTAAACAGCGATTGGACAACCACGATGGCGCTTGCCGAGGCCTTACAGCGACAATTCGAAATTCCTTTCCGTATCGGTCACACCTTCGCAAGTCAAATCGTGACCTACGCCAGAGCACGGGATCTCCATCCGGACAACTTCCCGTTTGAAGCCGCAAAAGAAATCTTCGGCAATGTCACCGAGCAGCTTGAAGACAAACGACTTCCGTTTGAACTTACACAGGAAGAATTTCGTACAGTTCTTTCTCCGGAACATGCCGTTCAGTCGGATGTCGGAACGGGCTCTCCGGCCCCGGCTAACGTACGTAGAGGATTGGACGAAATCGCCATACGATTAGAAGAAGACGAACAACGTCTCCGCGCATGGAGGAATGCTTTAGCAGACAGCGATAAAGCGCTCGACGAAGCATTCGAAAAACTTCTCAACAATAAATCTCAGGAGAAAAAATTATGATCTGGATTGGATTAGCAATCGTCGTTGTCACGTTCTATCTCATTTACAAGAACTACGAAGCGCGTTTGGTTTTAGCTTTGTCCGGCTTGGTGATGGCGTTCATCGGACAAGTTGTTGTCGGCACAAACGGAGGAGTCTCTGCCGCTGTGGATGCTTTCGTTAAACAATTAGTCAACGGGGGCCTGGTTCCGACCATTGTTACCGTGATGGGTTTCGGTTACGTCATGACTTTTACCAAATGTTCAGACCATTTGGTAAATCTTCTGGTTAAACCATTGGCTCGCGTTCCGGTAATTGTCATCCCCGGCGCCGTCATCATTACTTGGCTGCTAAACATCGTGCTGCCGTCAGCGGCAGGCATTGCTGCCGCAGTCGGTGTCCTTCTTATTCCGGCACTAATCGCCCTGAAAGTTCGTCCGGTGATGGCTGCCGCTGCCGTCTTCATCGGAACATGGGGTTCCGTCGTCAGCCCCGGCTTGATGTTCAACCCTCAGATCGCCGACATTGCCTTTAAAGCCAAAGAAATTCCGGCTCCGGATGCAATGATCGTGATTATGCAGGAAGCTCTCCCCTGCGCTATCGGTGCACTGGTCGCTGCCATCTGTCTGACGATTATCTGCATCGTCTTGAAAGAAGGCGTCGGATCAACGGAAATCGTCAAAGAACTTCCCGAAGGCGAAGAAATCCAGAAAGACTTCAAGGTCAACCCTATCAAAGCCATCATCCCGATTATTCCGCTTGCATTGCTGGTTCTTGCTTCCAAACAGGTCGGCGTTCTCCCGACAAAGGCTTTCTCGGTTCCCGTCTGCATGCTGATCGGTACAGCCATCGGCCTGATCGTTGCTTTAGTCAATAAACAAAAAATCGGCGATGCTTCCAAGAAATTCTGCCGCGGTGCCGGTGACGGTTTCTGCGACGTAGTTATCCTGATTGCGGCCGCTGCTATGTTTGCCTCGGGCATGAAAGCCATCGGCTTAACCAGCGCTCTCGTAGATGCGATGAAAGGTTCTCAGTCTGTCGCCATGTTCGCTGCCGCTGCAGGTCCCTTCGTAATGGCCGCTATTTCCGGTTCCGGCAACGCTGCCGCCTTAGCCTTCAACCAGGCAATTACACCGAATGCCGCTGACTTCGGTTTGACCATTGTTCAACTCGGTGCAGTTGCTCAGATCGCAGCAGGTTTAGGACGTTCTATGTCTCCAGTTGCAGGCGGCGTTATCATTCTGGCCGGTATCGCAGGCGTCAACCCGATGGAAGTGGTTAAACGTACAGCCATCCCGGCGATCGTCGCTTTGATCGTTGTTACGCTGCTGATGTTTGCAATGAGTTAAACACTGCTCCTTAGCGACAATTGATTTTCAAGCTGCTTGGAAGACATGGCCAAGCAGCTTGTCTTTTGCCGTTTGAAAATTTTCAATAATGCAGATGCCCTTTCAAATCTTCTAAAGCTAATGCTTGTCCTCCATAGCACGCCTTTCCGGACGCTGGAGGACGGAATGGAATGGTGTTCGTTTTCTTGTGTCGTTGGCCTGCTCCAAACAATTGGGCTTGCCTTTCGTTAAAGCCTTGTCCAAAGCGGCATATTGTGCATCAAGCTCAAAGACAACCTTTCGAAATTCAGGATTTTCCATCCATTTTGCAACCATCTGATCATGAGTCATTAGAGAGTCTTCGCGCACTACCGACCTCCTTGGTCTTTTTACCGTTTCGGAAGATACGCTGTCCTGACTGTTTGAGGATAGCTGAGAGACGGAAGGTTCTATGCTCGGCTTTTTGCATTTGAATTCCAAAAAAAGAGCTCCTCTTTCGATTAGAAAAAGGAGCCAAAACTTCTTCCTAAGATCTCTGAAAAGGAAGGACTACTACCTCAAACGTATCTATTTCAATGTCTTGACCTCTGCCGACAGTTTGACCAAACTCAATGCAACTTCTGCAGCTGCTTCAAGCGACGGAATGGGAATGCATTCATAGACGCTGTGATAATTCAACCCGCCTGTGAAAACGTTCGGACAAGGCAAGCCGCGAACAGAGAGACGAGCTCCGTCAGTACCGCCCCGGATCGGCTCTTCCGAAATAGGAATGCCCGCCTGGCGATAGGCTTCTCTAACGATTTCCATAACCTTGGGTGTCTTCTCAAGGTACGGACGCATGTTTTCATAACTATCCTTAATTGTTAAGGAGATATCTGCTCGCGATTCTTCTTCTGCAAGTTTTCGAGTCAAGTCTTTCAGCAAAGTCTTCTTTGCCTCGAACTTTTCTTTGTCATGGTCGCGGATCAAGATTCGGACGGAGGTTTCCGCAACAGTTCCTTCGATCTTATTGGGATGAATGAAGCCTTCATAACCTTCGGTAGTTTCCGGAGCCTGTTCTTCAGGGAAAGCGCCTATCAGCCGAGAGGCTAGCTTGATGGAATTAACCATTTTGCCTTTAGAAAGGCCCGGGTGGACTACCACACCTTTAATTGTCACCATGGCGGTTGCCGCATTAAAGTTCTCAGTCTCTAACGTACCGATTTCGCCGCCGTCAAAGGTATAAGCGTATTCAGCGCCGAAATGCGGAATATCAAAATTCACGGTTCCTTTAGCAATCTCTTCATCGGGCGTGAATGCAACACATATCTTGGCGTGTGTAATTTCCGGATGATCTTTGAGATAGGCCATGCAAGCCGTAATAGCGGCAACGCCGGCTTTATCATCTGCGCCTAAAAGAGTTGTTCCGTCGGTGAAAATCACTTCCTGACCAACATACTTCTTGATCTCAGGAAAATCGTTTTCTCGGAAATAGATTTGTTTTTCCGGATTCAAAAGCACATCACCGGTCTCGACTTGAATAATTTGAGGTTTGATATTGACTGCTGGGGCATCCGGTGAGGTGTCCATATGAGCAATCAAACCAATGGCAGGGCAATCCTCGAAGCCTTTTGCGGCGTCAAGCGAAGCATAAACAACACCTCCTTTGCCGATATGCGCGTCTTCCAGACCATAAGACTTGAGCTCTTCCACTAAAAACTCAGCCATCTTAAGCTGATTCGGAGAAGAGGGCTCATCCTGACTTTCTCGGCAGGATTGGGTTTCGAACTTCACGTATTGAAGAAATTGAGAAACTAAATTTGGGAATTTTTTTGTTGACATTTTTCGATGAGAATTTGAACTTGAACAAAACGAATTATTTTCGTAAAAACAAGATAATGTTATAAGTAGAACCACCTACTACTAAAGTAATATTTTTAAAGTTTTTTACTTATTTTTCATATAGATAAAAACATAAAAATCAACAGGGATTTTTGATTGAAATTAGTGAATATCCCAATTGATTTACTTGAATTTGCTTATTTGTAAATTTCCGTTACATCCTTAACATGACCTCGTTCACTCCACTCAACGAGGTAAAAATGTCCTTTTCCGCTTGGGTTGCTTTGGCCGCCGTCATTGCAACTATTTACGGACTTATTAAGCGTTATGAAACACGCTTGGTCCTGCTGCTCGCCGGTTTAGTTATGTGTTGTTGTTCGTTGGACCCGATGGCTGCCTTCGAACAGTTCGATAAGTCCATGACAAATCGAGCGTTAATTATCTCAATCTGCTCTTCCATGGGTTTTGCGGCATGCGTTACTTTAACTAAATGCGACCTTCATTTGGTCAGCCTTCTTACCAAGCCGCTTAACAAACTCGGTATTCTGCTTCTTCCGTGCTGCATGCTCGTGACGGGCGTGGCTTCCTTGGCGATCGGTTCCCTTGCCGGCTTATGCGCAGCCATCGGCCCGACACTCATCGCTCTTATGCTCCGAGCAGGCTTCAGACCGGCGATCGCCGCTGCTGCCATTATTTCCGCCACACTTCCGAATTATTGGTCTCCGGGATCAACAGATAACATTCTGGTCGCTCAGTTAGCCGGTATTCCGGTGATGGAACAGATCAACCACATTTCCTTCAACATCCTGATTCTTTTCGGCCTGTGCATTGTTGCTTTAACCACGATTTGTTTTATCTTCGGCGATTACAAAAAAGGCGGCTTCCAGCAGTCCATTAACGAAAAAGGACTCATCCGGCCTCTTCCGGAACTTCCCCAGCATCCCAACCTTCTCAAGGCTTTTGCTCCTCTCCTTCCGGTCGTGCTGCTCTTTGTCATCTCGCTTTGGTTTCCCAAAGTAAAGATGAGTGTTGCAACCGCCATGCTGATCGGTTTCATCTATGTCATCTTCGTCACACGCAGCAATCCTGCCGAGCTTGTTAAAAAATTCTTTGACGGCATGGGATCCGGCTACGGCAGCATCATCGGTTTAATTATTGCCGCAGGCGTCTTTGCTGCCGGCTTAAGAAGCTGCGGCGTGGTTTCCGGCTTCATCGACTTCCTTAAAGATTCTTCCGAAATTGCCAAGCTCGGCGGATCCTTCGGTCCGTACATTCTCGGCGTAATGACCGGCTCCGGTAACGCTGCAGCATTTGCCTTCTGTGAATCCGTCGTTCCTCATGCAGCCGAATTCGGTATGAAGATCCAGGACTTAGGCTTCTTAACCTGCTTGTCCGCAACGTTAGGCCGTGTTTCTTCTCCGCTTGCAGCCGGCGTCATCCTTATCGCAGGCATTGCCGGGACTTCTCCGCTCGAAGTCATTAAACGTTCAGCACCGGTGAGCTTAACGGCTATTGCTTTCACTCTCCTTCTTGTTTAACTCAACATCAAATCCGACATGAAAAAACTCACATTAGCCCTTCTTTCCGTCCTTGCTTTCGGCTCTGCTGCAGCCGCTCAGGATTCTGTCACTGTTTACGGACGCATCGACCTCGGCGTCGGTATTTCAAGAATCAATGACGGTTTCGGTTCAAAAGAGAACAATGCTCAGATGGTTACCGGCGCCGGTACGTCCAATCGTATCGGTATCAAAGGAGAAGAAGATTTAGGCAGCGGCTACAAAATTAAGTTCGTATTAGAGAATGGCTTTGACGCTGACACCGGTGCCGAAGCAACCGAAGGACTCGCCTTCAGCCGTGAAGCAACTCTTCAGATTGTCTCTCCATTCGGTACATTGGCGGCCGGGCGCTCTTCAATCCTCGGCACCGACGGCGGAAGCTTCAATATGCTGGGTAACGTCAACCCGTTCGGAACAGGTATTTGGGAGCTCGGCAACCAAAACATCGTCTACGGCAAGATGCCTGCCTCCCGTTTTGACAACGCCTTTACTTACCGTTCTCCGGAATACAGAGGACTTCAGCTGACAACAGAATACTCGATGGGTGAAGAAGGTAAAGAAAACCGCTCGACCTCCAATCATTATTTTGGATTGGGTGTGACGTGGAAAGGAGGACCAGCCGAGACGGTTGTCTTATTTGAACGAGTAAACGAAGCATTGACCACAGAAAAAAGAAGCCCCAAGGACATGTGGCGTATTACGGCCGGCGGAAATTGGAAGTTTTCTGCGGCAACCGCTTACCTTTCCCTGCAGTATTTCAAAAATGCCGATGCGCTTGGAACCGCTTCCTATAGTGCTTTAAAGGATAACGGCATCGGAAGCATCACTTCTGCTCAAATGAAAAAACTCGACGGATTGGAAGGTGAGAACATCATTCTCGGCTTCTCCACGCCGGTGATGGGTGGAAAAGTCTTAGGTGCTGTCGGCTATATCCATGCCAAAACCGATGAACTCTCAAAGAAGCTGAAAGCTGACGGCGGCTTCATTGCTCTTGGTTATCAGTATCCCTTCTCTAAAACGACACGTTTGTACAGTGCTATCGGAGCATCGGCAGCAAAATACAAATCCGGGGATCAATCGGTTAAACCGAGAGGATTCTACGGAACACTCGGACTTTCACATTATTTCTAGCAAGAAGAAATCGGCGTACTTAGCGCTGAGGTCGGTTTAACTCACCGACGTATGGACGAATGCTGCGAAGAGGATGGAGGGCTTCTTCAATGGCGTTCGTCCAAAATTCTTCAGATTCGATGTCCGCTTCGAAATTCTTCGTGAAAATCTCCTCGTACGGCAAGGTGGCATTATCCAAAAGCACCGATTTACCGATACGAGGAATTTCCGTTTTTTCCACTTCTTCCAGTTTCTTCAGCATCATATTGGCAGAGAGGAAACCGACGGTGTATTGAAAATCGTGGTGCGGTGAGTCTGCGTTATATACGTTGTAGAAATGCGGCTTCCTGGCCCACATGTACTGGTCTACGCCTTCAACCGTGTCACCGTAGCAGTCACTCCAGCATTTTCTGGTCAGTTTATTGATGTATTCGACGGAAAGATAGCCGTTTTTCCGCGCTTCAAAGACCTCTTCTGCAAGTCTGAATCTAAACGGGATCTCGATCAAATTAATCATGACTCGCCGCAAACCATGCCAAAGCACGGCAGCCTTTTCCTGAGGCGAAGAAGCTCCCTGCACCAGTCTCCTCAGGAACAGCTCTTCAAAAAGACGACCGATAAGTTCATATCGGGTTTCGGAAAGTCTTCTCTCCTGCATCGGAAGATCACTGATCGAGTATCTAAAAAACGCGTCGCCCAAGATATGGGCTGTTTCAAAGGATCGGTTGATATTCGGCTGGTAATCAACGTATATCGCCACCGCTTTGTCGTAAGGAACTTCAACGCACCAAGCGCCTCCTGAGCCGGCCGAATAATTATGCGTCTCCAGCCAGTGACCTTGTCTGCAGAGCTCAATGAAATCTCGAAACTCAGGAAAGTAAGGTTCGACGGCCTCTGTGATTTCCTTTAGTGTTCCGTCAAGTGTCTTCAGAGATTCAGGCCCTTCAAGATGCGGAAGTGCTGACCCTAATAGTGCCACCGGAATCGTGGGAGACTCCGGACGATTTGTACCTTGATTGATATAGGGAGCTGCAAACCGAAGGCATTCGCGAATCTCAGACAGCTTCTTAGAAAATGCGCTGCGCATTGCTTCGAAGCTCTTTCTATCCAGGCCTTCGATAACCAATGCGTAGTCAAGCGTACTCATGCCGAGCCTGGAGGCTCTGAGTAAGTGCGCACCGGCTACGGCATTAAGGATATCGCAGAACATGGAAGAATTTGTCGCAAAACAAGCAGACAAAGCGTTGAAGAACAAAGTTCTCAGTTCTGGATCCGAAGTGTTTTTGACTGCAAAGTTAGCAACAGACGGCGTAGATTTTTTTACGGTTCCGTCCGGCAGTGTCACGTTCGTTCGAATACTGCTTTTGAGATGCGTATACAACGAAAACAACGGTCCGAGAATCAACCGTTCTTCTTCTAAGGCCTCAACGGGAAACTTCAGCCAAGGCTTAACCTCTTTAAAGCGCTTTTGCTGCTGCAGCCAGCGGTCGAGCTTATCCGAAAGAATTGTCTTTTGTTCAGCAGCTTCTTGTAGGTTTTCCTTTACTTTCTGAAGAGCTTTTTCAGCGCTGTCTATCGTTTCAAGAATGAAGACTTTCTCTGCAGCAATTTTGCTGTCGGCAGACGATAAGGTTTCTGCAGCCCGACAAGCCGCTAACAGCGTTTCTTTGAGACGAGAGATTTGCTCCAATATTTCAATTAATTGCAGCGCTGCAACTTCGTCTTCGGGTTTAAAAAACTGAAGACGGTTAATCATAGAAATGCCGTTCAGCAAAGCCCGTCTCCTAGCGAAGTATGTTTCGCCGGAGAGATCCGAGAGGCCTTTTTTCGACCAGATTTGAACTGTTTCTAATTTCTTTTTCATCTGTGCAGACAACCTAGCATTAACGTTCCGACTTCTTATCGTTTGAGGAACCCGAATCTTCTAAATAATGAAGTTATATTTTTCCTGCAGACGCCTCTTTTGTTCGCCTTCGATTTCTCTTCTTCTTCGGACATAAAAATCGATGAACATCTGAACTCGTCTCAATTTAGAGGCTGCTAACGTTGAACCGATGTAATTATCGAGATTCGGAATCTGCCAGCCGTTGAGGATCGGGATAAGCTGTCCGTTCATCACCTCTTCGAAACAATGATGAAGCGGCATATCAAGAACGATGCCGCAGCCTTCAACTGCCGCGGTTTTTGCCAACAAAATATTGTTGAACCGAATCATCGACTTCCAGCGAAAAGTCTGCTGCCGACCGTTCTTAACCAAAACTTCCGAATGCGGCCTGACTCGGCCCGTATAGACCACACCTGCATGATCGGACAGTTCGTCCGGATTTTCGGGATAACCGGCCTTTTCTAAATATTTGGGCGAGGCGCATGGAACGAACAATGATCGAGTGACCCAGTTTTCCACAAGGTTGGCATCATTGACGGGGCCGTAATACAGCATCAAATCGCATTCTCCGCCCATGAACGCCTTTGGATTGTCGTCCCCGATGACATCGAAAGTAACTTGAGGATGCAGCTGCTGAAATTCGGCAATCAATGGAACAACCTGAGTCTGGAGGAATCCGGGCATTGCACCGAAACGAATGCTTCCCTTGTCGCCTTCTTCGAGTTCCGAGGTCTTCTCCAGCGCCCGACGCACCATCACAATATGAGGTTCAATTTTCGAGCGAAGTTCAAGTGCAACTTGGGTGGGATTCAGACGTTTCCCTCGCCGTTCCAGTAGTTGCACGCCTAACTCTTCTTCCAGTCCTGAAACCATTCGAGATAATTGAGAGCGCTGAAGATTTTCGATATCGGCAACACGCGTAATGGAGCCTTCGTCCATAATTTTGAACAAAAGCTCCCATCGCCCCAGGTGAAGTGCTTTCCATTGGCTGTTAATCATTTTGCTCCTTGAGTTGAATGTAGGCGTAGTTCTGATCGTCTTCCGGCTGCTTATTAAAGATTGTAAGAACTCGGTGCAAATTAAGCACGAAAGAGGCGTTTTTTGTAATTTGAAAGAAAGCGTTGCAGGTAACAAAGGTAATTCGCTTTCTCGTACTGATCTCCTGCTCAGAGCGGGAACTTCCGACTTCATACGAAACCTGCATAAAGCTTTTAGCCTCAAAGATCTAAATTTCCATAGTGAATTTGCCTTTGCTTCCATCCATTTAAGTAATTTCATAGTCAAAAGTTATCAAAGACAACTATCCCTGATATTAGGGAGGTTATGCCGAGACGTTCTTGCTCCCTTATTGCTTACAATTCTGAACAAACATTCAGCCGGGCAGTTACAATCCTGTTATTCATGCGCTTTTGAATTCCATAATTCGATAATTCGATGAACAAACCTATTCAATTAGCTTTTGCCGCACTCGCGCTCTGCGCCGCTCAGCAATGCTCCGCCGCATTGCCCTTGAGCTTTCCTGTCGCACGCGATTGGCTTTATGAGAGAAGCGACAAGCTCAAAGCCAGCGAAGAACAAGTCCAAAGCAAACGAGAAACTCAGAAATCTTTGGAAACTCTGGGCGGCCCAACCGTAACCCTGCAGGCGATGCAAATTGCTGGACAGAAGAAAATCGATATCGATAAATCGATCCCGAATCCTTTGGCTGGCGCCCCGCTTCCAATCCAGCTCCCCGGATCTTTCTCAGTCGGAGTGCACGAAAAAATGTCCTTGAACGGGCCTCGTGTCGCAGCAACCGCAACTTGGCCGATTTATACCGGCGGAAAAATTTCTGCCATGCAGGATGCGAGCAAATACGCCGTTGATGAAGCGGTGGCTCAAAAGCGTGCCGACAGCGAAGATTTAGACGCTCAGCTTGCGGGTTATTACTTCGGAACACAATTAGCGCTCTCGGTTGAAAGGCTCCAAAAGGACATGCTGAACCACCAGGATCAGGAACTTGCCAAAGCGAAGAAATTTGAAAAGCAGGGAATGATCAGCAAGATCGAAAGAATGTCCGTCCAAGTCCAGCGAGACAATAGAAACCGCGAATACCTGAAAGCCAAAGACAACGCTAAGGTTGCCCGTCTCCAGCTGGCTCGACTGCTCCGAGATGAAGAGTTCGGAAAGTTGACGACGCCGCTTTTTGTTCTGAACCGTCCGCTCGAACCTTTGAAGTATTGGGTGGATACTGCATTGGCCTCCAACCCTCAGATCGCAGTCATTCAGGCCAAGGCCGATCAAGCCCAGCAAGGCGTCAAGGCTTCTAAAGGCGCTTGGATGCCGCAGGTTTTTGCATTCGGAACCTACAACTTTGTTAAGCATTACCAAACGCTTGTCGAGCCGAACTGGATCGGCGGTGTCGGCGTCAACATTACACTTTGGGATGCTAAAGACAGAAGAGCCAGCATCCGCAGTGCTGAAGCAACAGTCAGGCAGGCCGAAGCCGGGAAAGCCGAAGCGATCAACCAAGTCAGAACCGGCGTGGAAGTCGCTTGGTTAAGAACACAAAACGCCATTAATCAATATAAATTAAGCGCCTCTACTGTGAAGCTAGCTTCCGAGAACCTAAAACTCAAATCCAAGAGCTTCGACGAAGGCTTGGCGACCGCGCTTGATGTTAACGAGGCTCGTAATCAGCTTTTTGCAGCAGAAGTCGGACGCCGGGTCGCAGCGTTTGAGTTTGTATCGAATTACGCCATGCTGCATGCCATCGCCGGTCAGATGAGCGAATTTATGAATGCCGTCAACAAGCACGAAGTGATTGTGGAAAATTAATCATGGAAGAAAACAATAAACCTCTTCAACCGCAGACAACCCCGACTTCTCAAAAACAGGAAGTCAAAGCTCCGAAAATCAGCGTTATTCTCATGCTGGTCTTTGTGCTTGGCTTGACAGCCTTTATTGTATGGGGCATTTATAAAGCCGCCTTCCCGCCTGCTCCTCCTCTTCAGGGACAAATGGAATCCCGCACAATAAGCGTCGCTTCAAAAGTTCCGGGACGCATCCATAAGGTCTTAGTTTCCGAGGGCGATTTTGTTAAAGCCAATCAGCCGGTTGCGCTGATGAGTCTGCCGGAACTTGAAGCAAAACTTCAACAGGTCCAGGCTCAAGAAAGAGCTGCCCAGGCAAAACAAAGCCTTGTTGATGAAGGCGCACGCCCTCAGGAAAAGCAAGCCGCCCGTGCCCAGTGGGAGCGCGCTCAGGCAGCAGCTGCTTTAGCCCTTAAGACATATAACCGAATCTCTGCACTCTACAAAGACGGTCTGGTCTCCAAGCAAAAGTATGACGAAGTCCAGACTCAGTGGATTGCCGCTAAGCAGCAAGCAGATGCTGCTAAACAGATGTACGACATTGCCGAAATCGGTGCCCGCAAGCAGGAAAAATCCGCCGCTTTTGATTTAGCCGAAGAAGCCAAAGCCGGCGTTAAACAGGTTGAATCCCTCACTGTGGATAAGACTTTAAACGCACCGCTTGACGCCCAAGTAGATAAGGTTATTTTGGTTGAAGGCGAAATTGCGGCTGCCGGGTTCCCTGTCGTTACCTTGGTCGACTTAAATGACCAGTGGGCCTCCTTCAATATCCGCGAAGAAAATATGCCGGGTATCGAAATCGGTAAAGTTTTGCATGCATATGTTCCTGCCCTCGGAGATAAGAAGATCGACTACAAGGTTTACTACATCAGTCCGCGTGCCAATTACGCAACCTGGAGAAGCACACGCATGGATTCCGGCTATGACATGAAAACTTTTGAGGTCCGGGCCCGGCCTGTCGAGAAAATTGACCATCTGCGCCCGGGTATGAGCGTATTAGTTGAAGGTTTTAAGAATTAGGATCGGATAATGCTTTCTCCGTTAGGCTGGTTAAATGCGGCAGCCGCCGTCGCAGTGCGCGAAATTCAGCGGCTTTTACGCACACCGCAGGAAATCATCGTCTGCGGATTCCTTCCGATCTTTTGGGTCTTAGTTGTCTGGCTGCTGCTCGGAAACGGAATTGTGACTCAAGTCCCAACCGGCATTGTCGACAATGACCACTCACAGCTAAGCCGTGATGTGATTTCAAAAATCGATGCTACTCGTTCCGTCGGACTCGTTCCTTTTGCCTCCCATTCTGAAGCCGATAAGGCATTAAGAAACGGAACAATTTACGGTTTTATTGAGATTCCTTTCGGCTACTCACGAGACGTCACGAAAGGTGCAGGCGCCCCGATGGTGCTTTATCTCGATGAGAATCGCTATGCGGTTGCCGGAACTCTTCAAGCGGACTTAACAAGCGTGGCTACAGCGATTTCGCAGGAGCGCATGATCAAAACTTCAATGCTGACCGCAAGCGGAGTCAAAGGAGCCGAGAGGCTGGTCACAGGACTGCACTCCGACTTCTATGCACTAGGCAACATGCAGTTCAGTTTCCTCGCTTTCCTGGGAAGTAACTTGGTGCCGGGCGTCATCATGCTTGCTGCCATCTTATCTTTCGTTTCATCCATTGTTCGTGAGAACTATCAATACCGAATCAATGATTGGTTTGATACCGCAAAGGGAAGCGTGACCGCTGCATTGTTCGGCAAACTGCTCCCGCATTTCTTTTTCTACTCTCTCCTCATTGCTTCCTACATTGCCTTATTTGCCGGTTTCGGAGGCTTTGCTCCGGCTGGATCCCTATTTATTTGGTTTATCTGCGGCGCCGCGTGTTTGGCCGTGATGGCATGCACAGGAGTGTTAATTGTGGGTATCGCGCCAAACTGGCGTTTTGCCCTTGTCGTCACTTCCGGCTATGCCGCTCCTGCGCTTCCCTTTACGGGATTTTCCATGCCGCTGGATTCCATGAGTGAAATGGCTCGGATGTTCTGTAAATGCCTGCCGCTAACATGGTTTATTGAGGGTCAAACTCAACAGTGGACACTGGGAGCAAAAATTTGGGAGATGGGAACAACTTTTACAGCGTTTGCGATTCTCGCTTTTATCCCTCTTGTTATCGGCATACCGATTTTTAAGTGGAAGTACGGAAAGTTTGCAAAACAGGAAAAAATTTTGGAGGCAAAGCATGAACTCTAAATTTCCATCCCTGCTGAAATGCTTCCTATTTACCTTAAAGCAGTGCACCACAAATCTCGCCTGTGCTCCTTTTTTTTGCTTCGCGATCTTTTTCTATTCTTTCTACTACTGCTGGCCCTACATGGAACAGCTGCCTGATCATCTGAACGTCGTAGCTGTAGATCAAGATAATTCTGCACTGTCTCGTCGTTTGACTCAGGCGATGAGGGCTTCTCCCAGCCTTCAGGTCACTCAGCAAACAACCAGCCTGCCCGAAGCCGAAAACCTGATGCGCAAAGGAGGGATCAGCGCAATCTTAATTATTCCTCCGAATTTTGAGATCAACACGCTGACCAACGTGCCGACCGCGTTAGTCCTAGTCACCAACGGTGCCTTTATCGTCAAGAGCCGCGGTTCAATGAGCGGTGTGGGCGGACCGCTGCAAAAAATCGTAGCGGCATCTATCAGTGCGCATCTCGTGGAACACGGGGTGCCCTTATCGGAAATTGCCCGAGCTGCAAACAACCCTCCGTCTATGATCGTTCAAAGTATGTTCAATACGGTCAACGGCTACCTCAATTTCACCGTTCCCATCGTGTTCATGATCATTTTCCAAACGGTCTTCGTCTGCGGTATTGGAATGCTTATGAATGACTGGTTCTGGAAGAAAAAGTATCCATTTCCTCTTGCCCTAGGCGCCCGCCACCCGATGTATTTTCTGGCCATGTACGCTCCGTTTTTCTTTCTGAGTCTGTTCTGGATCCTGTTTATCGAGGGGCAGTCATTCTCCTTCCATGGGGTGAACTCATTCAAAAACGTGCCGGGCACGATTGTCGTTTCAATGATCTACGCCTTTGCCATTACTTCCCTAGGCTTGCTCATCGCGGCCTTTTTGAAGCGCTACCGATTTGTTGTTCAAATCGTCGTACCTTCCTCGATCCCGTTTGTATTTATTTCAGGCAACCTGTATCCGTGGCAAAATATTCCTTGGCCTCTGCAGGCTTTCGGATGGCTTTCCCCCACGACCGCGGGGGCATTTGCCATGCTTCGAGTCTCTCAAGCCGGAGCCTCGCTTTCCGGCGTTGCTTTCCCATATTTAACGCACCTTCTTTTGTTGGGAGCAACATTCCTGACCGGCGCCTATATTCTGATTTACAAAACTCAGAACGATCCTCAGTCTTTGGCCGAGATGGAAGATCTGCGGAACGGCATCGTGGACGAAAAACTTGCGCCGGAACTCACGCCGAAGCAGGAAAAAGAACCGACAGGCAAAGCGGTTTAGTCAGCGAATTCATCGTCATCAAGCCGGATCCTAGAGTTCCGGCTTGACCGCTTTAAAAGTCACGCCGAGCTTGTCCAACTTGCTTCGAAGCGTGTTGGGATGCATTCCTGAAAGAGCAGCAGCTCCGTCGGTGCCGGAAATCTTCCCTTTAGCTGCCTTCAGGACTGCTTCGAAATAATGCTTCTGCATCGCCTCAAAGGTTTCCAGTTTAATCAGCTCATCGGAGACGACGGACATCGCAGGTCCTAATCCTCCGGCTTCTCCTTCGAAGATGACACGAATGTTTTGATAGTCCGAAGAGGTCAGGACTGAACGTTCCAGCGTGTTTTCAAGTTCACGGACGTTGCCGGGCCACTTGTAGTTCAGCATCTGTTCGACAGATTTTTTCGACAGAACCAGAGGCTGAGAGATGCCGTATTTACTTCTCAGACGGTTCAGGAAGAATTCGGTGAGCGGGAATAAGTCTTCCGCTCTTTCCCGCAGAGGAGGAATTCGCAGAGGAAACAAATTCAGGCGATAAAGCAAGTCATTTCTAAAACGGCCTTCTTGGACCATCTCCTTGAGATCTCTATGTGTCGCGGCTACTAATCGGAAATCCACGGGAATTGATTGCACGCCGCCGATTCTTGTCACGACTTTCTGCTGCAGAACGCGAAGGAGGCGCACTTGAGCGGCAAGTGAGAGCTCTCCGATCTCATCTAAGAAAAGTGTTCCTCCGCAAGCACGTTCAAAGACGCCTTTCTTCTGGATTTTGGCGTCCGTAAATGCGCCCTTCTCATGCCCGAAGAATTCATCATCAATCAGGGTCTCCGGAATCGCTCCGCAGTTCAATTTCACAAACGGCCCGGATTCCCGCTTAGAGAGCTGCTGGATCAGGTTCACAACCACTTCTTTACCGCAGCCCGTTTCTCCTAAAACCAGCATCGGTACCTCGGTTGAACTAACCTTCTCCACTTTCGCCGTAATTTCTTTTAGTGAGGGCGTACGCGCCGTGAAGCGATTAACCAAAGCCATTCGGCTTTCTCTTACACAATCCTTCAGGCCGTCGTTTTCGTGAATTAAATCCCGGTTGTTTGCCAGAAGCACGGAATTCAGTGCGTTGGATGTCATTAACGAGAAAGAGTCATGAAGTGACTTCAAAAGATTGCGCTGTGCTTCGTTGAACTGATCATAGCGACGGCTGTAAAAGCAGACGACACCCAAGTGTCGATCTTCTTTGTCCATCGAGAGCATCAGATAGGACTTCACATCGGGAAGGCACTCAGATAGAACTTTTTGAGTGAACCGATCTTCCGATATGTCCGAGCAGTTCAAAACTTTGTCAATGATTTTGAGCGGACGAAGAGATCTGGGCGGTTCAACCGAACCCAGCGGAGAAGAAAGGCCATTTCGTCTGCAGTGCGCCACAAACACAATCGAGTGCTTCTGAACATCGAAGATATTTACGAAAGCGCCGTCCGCATCAAGAAAGTCCTGAAGCACCTCAAAAACACGAGATAGTGACTCTTCTGCGTTAATCGAAGAATTGATCGCAAGGATCGCTGGGAGTTGGAGGTCTTTATTCACGATATTTAGTGACTCACGATATTTCATACTATTTTAACTCACGAAATATCGTTAATAATCTTTACGTATTAATACGCAATTTGAAATTATCTTAATTTTCAAGTAGTTAAGATTTTCGAAAAAGTTGGCACGGTCTTTGCAATGAGATTAATCAAAAGCAATTCACTCACTTACATCCATTGGAGAAAATATGAAGACCACACCTTCTCGCCGTTCTTTCCTGAAATTAGCGGCAGGCTGCACAGCTCCGGCTTTCGGAAGTCTCGCATTCGCGGCTCCTCAAACTCAACAAAAATTCGATAAAGTCGCTGACGTCATCGTCATCGGCAGCGGATTTGCCGGCCTGGCCGCAGCCTTAGAAGCCAAAGAAAAAGGGGCTTCTGTCATGCTGCTTGAAAAAATGCCTGCTTACGGCGGAAACTCTGCCATCAACGGCGGGGCTTTCGCTGTTGCCGGCTCTCCGCTTCAGGAAAAAGAAGGCATCAAGGACTCTCCTGAACTCATGCTCCAGGACATGATTAAGTCCGGCCGCGGTTTGAGCCACGTCGATCTTCTGAAGAACATTGTTTACGGTACTCGTCCTGCTTTTGATTTCACCGTCAAGTACGGTGTTAAGTACAAACCTTTCGTTCAGCACTTCGGCGGCCACAGCGTCCCCCGTATCATGCAGACCGTTGAAAGTACCGGCGGCGGCATCACTCGTCCGCTCGTTGAAGCAGCCAAAAACCTCGGGGTGGACATGCACTTAGGCTGCGCCGTTACTGACCTTGTTCTCAACGACGAAGGCCGCGTCATTGGCGTCAAGGTTCTTGAACGTCATGACTATCGCAAAGAAAACTCCGGCGTTCCTCAGGTTTACGGTGCCAGAAAAGGTGTGGTCGCTGCCACCGGCGGTTTCTCTCAGAACGTTGCTTTCCGTATGCAGCAGGATCCGACACTCGGGCCGAACCTTGAATCCACCAACCATCCCGGCGCCACCGGTGAAGTTCTCCAGAATATGCTGGCCATCGGCGCTCTTCCGATTCAGCTGGATCAGATTCAGCTCGGACCGTGGTCTTCTCCTGACGAACGCGGCTTCGGCTTAGTTTCTCAGTTCAACACGATTGCCGGTTTCCCGAAAGGCATCATGGTTGACAAGCGTACCGGCAAACGTTTCGTGAACGAACTGGCCGACCGCAAAGCTCGTTCAGACGCAATCCTCAAGCAGCTCGACGAAAACGGAAAACCCGTTTATCCGATTTGCTTTACCGACAGCGTCGGCGTCAAACAGGCTCAGACTCTTAAGAACGGCCTGAAGTACGGTGTTATCAAGAAATTTGACACTTTAGGTGAACTTGCCGATGCCTACGGCATTCCTAAAGAAGCTTTGATCAAACAGGTTGAAGAATTCAACGCCTATGTCCGCGAAGGCAAAGATAAGCAATTCGATCGTCCGCTCGCACTGGCTATCGAGATTAAGAAGGCTCCGTTCTATGCAGCCCGCGTCTGGCCGAAAGTCCACTACTGCATGGGCGGTGTCGGAATCACAAAGAACGCTGAAGTCTTAAACGTCAGAACACAAAAACCGATTCCCGGGCTTTACGCAGCAGGTGAAGTAACCGGCGGAACACACGGTGCCAGCCGTCTCGGCGGATGCGCCATCGCTGACGGTCTTGTCACCGGCCGAGTCGCCGGAGACGCAGTCGTCGCCAACACTCCCGTCAACCTCGAATAGCCTCACCACGGAAAGGATAACAACATGAAATCGCTCAATCTCCTCGTCCTCGCTGCCGCATTATTTATCGCCCTTCCGGCATCCGCTCAGCAGGTAAAGCCCTATCACCAGAACATTAAAGACTGCGCCGCCTGCCATACCAAAGAAAACGCAGTTGCCGGCAATCAGTTCGTCACGCCCGACAACAAAGCCTGCTTGACCTGCCATCAAAGCTATGCAGCTGTCGCAGAAAAAACCAAGAACCTGAAGAACGGTGAGCCCAATCCGCATGCCAGCCACCATTACGGCGAAGGCATTGCCTGTACGGCCTGCCACTCCGAGCACAAGACTTCTCAGGTCTACTGCAACAACTGCCACGAATTCAAATATCAGATTAAGTAATTACTCGAATACTCCCCAATACGACCCAAAGAGGAAAATAAAATGAGACTTTCTATCATCGCTTTACTCCTTATGTCTGCCGGAATCGCCAACGCCGGAGTTGTTACGCTCAACGGCTCCAACCTCACTCAGGACGAAGCCTGGGCCATCGCCGAAGGCAAAGACACCGTCGCCATCGCTCCTGAAGCCATGGACCGCCTCAAAAAAGCCCATGAACTTGTTCTTCTGGCAGCCAAAGGCGGCACACCGGTTTACGGCCTGACCGTCGGTGTCGGCCTGAACAAAGACAAACCGCTCTTCAAAGCAAACGGCGAACTCTCCGAAGAAGTCATTGAAGCTTCGAAAGCCTTTAACCACAATGCTCTGAGAAGCCACTCCGCTGCCATCGGCCCCATGATGTCCAAAGAACTGACTCGTCTGCAGATGGTCATTCGTTTGAATACCCTTCTTGCCGGCCAGACCGGTGCTCAGCCCTACGTTGCCGAGCTCTATAAAGAATTCCTGAACAAAGGCATTACACCGGAAATCCCGTCCCGCGGTTCCGTCGGTGAAGCCGACATCACGATGTCTTCTCACGTCGGCGCAGTGATGATGGGTGAATGGCGCGCTAAGGTTGACGGCAAAGAAATGAGCGGTAAGGAAGCGCTTCAGAAGGCCGGTCTTAAGCCGCTGGTTCCGGAAGGAAAAGACGCTCTTGCCATTTTGTCCACCAATGCCGCAGCTGTCGCTGAGACGATGGATGCCGCTCGTCATGCCCGCACCATCATCGATGCCACACCCCGCGTCTTTGCCTTGAGCTTGGAAGCTCTGAACGGCAACATTGCTCCGGTTCTTCCTCAGGTCACCAAAGTTCACCCCTTCTCCGGCTTGGAAGAAGAAGCCGCTAAGATTCGCGACAACCTGAAAGGTTCTTACCTCTGGGAAAAGAACAAGGACCGAGCTCTTCAGGATCCTCTGTCCTTCCGCACAACAGTCTACACCATGCGTGAAGCCCGCGAAGCTCTCAAGGACTTAGATAAAGAAATCAAGGTTCAGATCAACTCTTCCGACGACAATCCCGCAACCATCCTGAACGCCGGTAAGGATTACGCAGACCACAGTCAGGTTGCTATGTACTTCGTCGAAGGCAACGGCCTGAAAGGCGCCATCATCCCGACATCCAACTTTGAACCGCTGCCCGTTGCCATGGCTGCTCAGCGCCTCGGCATCGCGATGACTCATTTGTCTCATAACAGCGTCCAGCGCACGATCCATCTGTCCGACGACCATTTCACCGGTCTGACACGCTTCCTGTCCGATCCTGAAAACAAAGGTCACGCCTTCGGTGCCATCCAGAAGCCCTTCGTTGCCATGCATGCCGACAGCCTCGCTCAGAGCAACCCGGTTTCCGCTCTTGGTACTCCGGTAGCAGGCGACATTGAAGACACCTACACCAACCTCCCGCTAGTTGCTGAAAGACTCAAACGCATCGCCGACAATACAGGCTACGTCTACAGCCTTGAAATGCTTCACTCCACACAGGGTATCGACCTGAGAAAGAAACTCAAAGGCGACTTCAAGATGTCCGAAGCTACCCGCAAGCTCTATCAAGACTATCGTGCCAAAGTCCCGTATGTCAGCCGTGACCGTATCTACACGGACAACATCGAAGACGGCAAGCAGATGATCATGAACGGTGTTGCTTCTAAGTAATCAGAAGAGGAGATAGAAATGAAGAAATCAGCTTTCTTTGCAGCACTTCTTTGTGCCGTCTCCTCCGGCGCCTACGCCGCTTCCGACGTGACGCTTTACGGAGTGGTTGACGGAGCCGTCTCGGTTTCCAAAGTCAAAGGCCAGGCCGCACGAGTGGGTTTTGACAACGGCATTTGGGCCGGTTCCCGCTTCGGTATCAAAGGCAACGAAGATTTAGGCAGCGGATACAACCTCGGCTTCATCCTGGAGCAAGGTTTTAAGACTTTCTCAGGCGACGCCATGAATTCTTCCAAGGCCTTTGCCCGCCAGAGCACATTATCTCTGTCCGCTCCTTTCGGTACCTTTGCTGCCGGCCGTACGGGCGGTTTGTCTTCCGACTGCGGAACCTACAACATCCTGCACGGTTCTTCACTCTGGACGTCTTACTACAGCACGGGCAATATCTACGGCACGTTCATTCTGTCCGACCGTATGGACAACGTCCTGCTGTACAACACACCGGATATGAACGGCTCAACCGTTCACTTCATGTATTCCAACGGCATGGGTGAGAACGGCGACGAACAGAAATGGTCTAAAGACGATCACTACTACGGCGTCGGCTATGAGTATGCCAAGGGCCGAGCTCTTTTCAGCGCCATGTGGGAAATGTATGACCACAAGGAACACAATCTGAAGAGCTCTCAGATCTTCACGATGGGCGGATCTTATGACTTCGGTTCCTTCAGCCTTTACGGCGCCTATCAGTTTGCTTATCGCGCCAGCCGCTTGCCGACTTACGCATTTGCCAACGAGTTAGGACCTAAAGGCGCCAACCAGCACGGCTTCTCCGCCTCCATCGGAGTTCCTGTTGCCGGTGGTACGGCTAAGCTCCAAGGAAACTACGGCTTCGGAAAGATCAAAGAGGGCTCACGCGACTACAGTATGTATTCGATTGCCACCGCCTATGAATATCCGATCAGCAAGAGAACGCTGTTCTACTCCTTCGCCGGTTACGGCCAAGGCAAGAAAGCTGCTTCTTCTATCGGAGAGCTCAACAGCTGGACAATCAGCGCCGGTTTAAGCCACAGCTTCTAACCTGCGTCTGCAGCACTGAAACTTTTTCATTGAGTTGATAACAACACGGCTCCTGCTTGAGATCTCAAACAGGAGCCGCTTTTTATTTTCTGTAACGCTGCGCCAAATGTCTTGCCCCGGAAGACTAAGGTTCTTTTACAACTTCGGCGAAGAGGTCATAGTCGGAAGAATCCGTGACTTTGACGTCCACAAAGTCTCCAGGCTTCACATTCGGATTGTTTTCAATAAAGACTAAGCCGTCAATATCCGGAGCGTCGGCAGTAGATCTGGCCGTCGCAATACCGTCTTCATCGGGCGCTTCATCCACTAAGACTTTGATCGTCTTGCCTACTTTCTCGCGCAGAAGTTCTTTGGAGATTTCGCTTTGAACTTCCATGAAGCGCTCTCTTCTTTCTACGCGAACGCTTTCCGGAAGAGCTCCGGGCAGATCATTCGCAGCCGCGCCTTCTACGGGAGAATAAGCAAAGCAGCCAACGCGGTTGAGACGAGCTTCTTTCAGGAAGTCCAAGAGGTACTGGAATTCTTCTTCAGTTTCTCCCGGGAAGCCGGTGATGAACGTTGAACGAATCGTGATGTCCGGACAAATCGCACGCCAAGCATTGATGCGTTCCATGTTGTATTCGCTTCCCGGGCGTTTCATGGCCTTCAGAATTCTCGGATGAGCGTGCTGGAAAGGAACGTCGAGATACGGCAGGATCTTGCCTTCAGCCATCAGCGGAACGATTTCATCAACGGAGGCATACGGGTACATGTAATGCGGACGTACCCAAACGCCGAGTTTGCCGAGCTCTTCGAATAAGACCTTAATGTTGGTCTTCACGGCCCGTCCGCCGATGAAGTCCAGTTTGTACTTCACATCCTGACCATATGCCGCCGTGTCCTGCGCAATGACGAGCAGTTCTTTCACACCGCTCTTGACGAGATTAGATGCCTCACGAACGACGGAACCGATCGGACGGGATACCAGCGGACCTCTCAGCGAAGGAATAATGCAGAACGTGCAGTGATGGTTGCAGCCCTCGGCAATCTTGAGATAGGCATAGTGTTTCGGGGTCAGAAGAACGCCGCCTGCAGGCACCAAGTCACCGAAAGGCTCATGCGCTCTCGGAAGGTTGTCATGCACCAGACGGAGGACCTCTTCGGTCTGCTCAGGACCTGTCACGCCGAGCAATTTCGGGAAACGCAGGGCGACGAAGTTGCCTTCCTCGGTATTTTTACCGCCCAAGCAGCCGGTCACAATGACCTTGCCGTTTTCGCTCAACGCTTCGGAAATCGCTTCCAGAGACTCTTGAACTGCGGCATCGATGAAGCCGCAAGTGTTCACGATCACAAGATCAGAGTCTTTGTAGGTCGAGCTAATGAGGTACCCTTCGGCTCTGAGTTCGGTAACGATGCGTTCACTGTCGACAAGCGCTTTAGGACAGCCCAGAGAAACAAAACCCACGCGGGGAGGACGTTTGGTCATTTACTTACTTCACAAGTGGTCGTTTAAGAGTTTCGGCAGCTGCTTCATAGCCGCCGAGATTACGGATATTTTTATATCCGAGCTTGCTGAGAATCTGACTTGCCATTTCCGCACGGCGCCCGGAACGGCAGTAAAGCTCAATATCATCGTCAGGCTTGGCACCTAAGGCCTTAAATTGATCCACAAAGTCCGGCGCGGAGTAGTTAGCAACCAAGGCGCCTTCAACCTTGCCCGTCGTCGCAATTTCCGACGGGGTTCGAACATCAACCAAGAAAGTTTTAGCTTGAGCAGCAGTCATCATCAGTCCAAAAAGAACAGCTATCCCTAAAATCTTCTTAATCATAGTTTTTCCTTTCTTTTGCAACGTATTCGCGTACCAGCGTGAGTACATTGCCGTAGTTTTCCGCATTGGTCCAAAGATTTAACTCGCCGTGCAAACCGGCCTGCAGCGTAATCTTTTTCCAATAAGGCGCTTCGTGCACGGCAACAACTTCTCCCCACTCAAACATACGGGAGCGGGAAGAGTGTTTGTTGATGTAGAAGGTGTTCTTGAGTCTGATGATTGAACCCAGCAGGCTAAGAATCAAATCCAAGAAACTTGTGAGGGCTGAAGCCGAAGAACGATACTCACAGAAAACTCCGTCCTGATCCAGCCGGTAATAAACCTGGCGATGCGGCTGCATGACAAGCATGAGCCAAATCACAAACGCCGCCACGCCGGGCACGATCAAGAGCGCCCACGGGGAGTCAAAGATAAGACTGCGGGAAAAGCGGCTGATCACGAACAAAATAAAAACGAAGAAAGCGAAAGCCCAAGCACATTTCTTAGCGTCAATTAATTTGAAGCCGGGCTGAATGTAATACCAGCTGATCTCGCCGGATCTTCTTCTCGAACTATCGCTTGCAGATGAATGCGCCATGGCGTCCTGTTACCTTATCTCTTCTATAGCTGTAAAAATGCTCGGGATCGGAGTATGTGTCACGTTCGCAATCGGTGACTTCAGTCACACCGGCCTGCTTTAAAGCTTCCTTGGCAAAGCGGGCTAAATCCAAGTGCCAGACGCCCTCTCCGATCGATTCCAATGCATCGTCGGCTGCGGCTTTAACAGCAGATGCTCGGTAGTAGTCTGCGACGTCGTCCCGCACTTCGAAATGATCTTTGCGGATATGCGGTCCGATCCAAGCGATGATTTCGTCTTCTTCGCCAATTTCTTTTCTCATGGCTGCGACGGTGTTTTGCAGGACCCCGTCAGCTAAGCCCTTCCATCCGGCGTGAGCGGCTGCAATAACGATTCCTTTTTTGTCGCAAAGCAACACCGGCACACAGTCGGCGGTCATGACAACGCAGGGAATACCGGCGGCAGTCGTAAATTCGGCGTCGGCTTGTTCTTCAGCGTTGTTGTCCTCTGCTCTGACAACTTGAGAAGAATGAACTTGGCTGAGCCACTTGGGCTCGGCGCCTAACATGTCGGTCACAATCCTGCGATTTCCGCGAACCGAGTACTTATTGTCTCCGACATGATTTCCGAGATTAAGGCCGCAAAAGCCGTCTTTGTCGCCATAGGCGCCGGCAGACATGCCGCCTGAACGCAGCGTAAAGAAAGCTTTGATGTTTTCCGGAGCGTTCCATTCGGGAACGATCACTTCCAATTCCGGTTTACTTTGCATGGACTGCATCCTTATTCTTTCGTGCGTTCGATTTTCCAGTTGGAATCGGCGTCATCATCGTCGTCTCCGAAATCGAAGTCATCCCAAGAGCTGATCCTTCCGACGGCTTTCTGATTCTCTGACAACTCATCGTTGTCGATCATGACAACCGGATCTCCGAAGACTTCGGAAGGACGATCCCACGGACCGAAGCCCAATTCATCCATCAAATCCCTAAAATCCTGGGGCGGTTCGGCAAACCATTCCATCGTTTCTTTGGTGACCGGATGGATCAGCCCCAAACGACTGGCATGCAGCGCCTGTCGATCGAAAGAATTCAGCACGGAACCATCTTCTTTGGGTTTGGGAAGCTTATTGCGGTAGAGGGGATCTCCGATCAGCGGCAGGCCGATGGATTCCATGTGCACTCTAATTTGATGAGTACGGCCGGTTTTTAATCGGCAGGCAACCCAAGAGAAAGGCTTACCTTTGACTTCTTTCTGATCAATGCAGCGAATATGTGTTGTCGCGGGTTTAGCTCGGCCGCCTTTTCCGATCGTAAAGCGCAGCGGATTTCGAGGATCACGTTCAATAGCCGCTTCAATGACTTTATCCGCAGGTGCCTTACCGCGTGTCAGTGCCCAGTATTCGCGTTTTACTGTGCGGGCCTGAAGCTGCTGGACCAAATCGAGCATGGCTTTTTCGTTTTTGGCCACAACCATCAAACCGGTGGTGTCGCGGTCCAAACGGTGAACAATACCGGCGCGAGGCAGTGTTCTGAAAATCGGGTTGTAAGCCAGCAGACCGTTTAAGAGCGTGTCGTCCCAATGGCCGGCAGCCGGATGTACAACCAATCCTGCCGGTTTATTGATGACCAAGATGTCGTCATCTTCGTAAACCACGTCGACGTCCATCGCCGTAGCAATGAAATCCATATCTTCAAGGCGAGGCTTAATTTCAACAGAAACTTCGTCGCCGAAACTCATTTTTTCTTTGGGTTTATCAACAGTTTTGCCGTTGACTTTGACCAATCCGTCTTCAATCAGGGTCTTCAGACGAGAGCGGGAAATGTCTTTTAAAGAAGAAGCCAAGACTTTATCGAGGCGCTCTCCGTCAAGATCGAGGGTAACTTCAAAAGTTTCAATTTTTGAAGATTCCTGTAATTCGGTTTCTTCAAAAGCCTCAGTCTGACTATAATCATCTAATTCAATATTCATTTTGACCTTAAGTTCTATGTCTTTTGCCCTGAAAACAATAATCAAGCGGACATTAACGGCCGCCTGTCTGGGTTCCGTTATTTTAGCGACTACATCGTGCAGTATGTTTAAAGGGGTTGAAGACCCGACGGAAGGCTGGACGGCTGACAAACTGTATGTCGAGGCCCGAGACAATCTGAATGAAGGCAACTACGAAACGGCCCGTGACTACTATCAGAAGTTAGAGGCCCGTTATCCTTACGGTCGCTATTCTCAGCAGGCCCAAGTTGAGACTGCTTACTCTTACTTTAAAGAAGGAGAACCGCAGCAGGCCATCGCAGTCTGCGATCGTTTCTTAAGACAATACCCTGAGCATCCGTTGTCTCCGTACGCCCTCTACATTAAGGGCATTGCCACTCTGGACGAAGATGAAGGCTGGATGAGCTATCTGACCCGCCAGGACCTTTCTAAGCGCGACGCTCAGGCTGCGCGCGATGCTTTCGATATTTTCAAAGAATTAGTGCTTCGCTTCCCGAACAGCCGCTACGCCCGCGATGCTCGCGAACGTATGCATGAGCTCGTCGAAGCTCAGGCTAAGTACGAAATTAATACTGCCAAGTATTACTACGTTCGCGACGCCTACATCGCCGCGATTAACCGCGCAGAAAACGTTCTTCTGAACTTCCAGACTTCTCCACAGGCAGAAGAAGCTTTGCTCATCATGCGTGACAGTTACAACAAGCTCGGCATGGATGACAAGGCCGCTGATATTCAGCGAATTCTGGATGCCAATAAGAACCGCGGTTCTTACGATACCTACCTGCGTGCCCAAGAACTTGAAGCCGCACAAGCTGCCGCCGCTCCGCAAGCAGGCACAGCTTCCAAATAAGCTGTTTTAATGCGAAATAAGAAGTTTTTTGCCGTGACAGGAGCAGCGCTGCTGCTTCTGGCCGGCTGCCGCACTATTCCTCAGAACCCTGAGGAGATGACCTGCGGCGATCTGCAGTACCTGGCCGAGGAATCTATCGATAAACTCGGTCTACCCTTTTTTGCTACTCAGGTTAAATATCCCGGCGACTGGCGCCTTTTTGCCCGTAATCAATGGATTAAAGAAGGCAGCCGTGTCCGCGTCCGTGACAATAAACGCGATTACCTTCAGATGGAAATGCTGGAGATCGGCGGCACAATCATGGAGCAGACGCCCTATCGTGTCCGAATTCCTGTCGCGCAGTGCAAGAACGCCAACAAAGAACGCATGGCGACGCTTGAGTACAAAAATCTTATCATTGATTCTCCCGAGAAAATCTCCCGCACAGAGGCAGTGGACTTCAAAGGCAAAGAATCCGTGGACTATCTTGCTCGCCTCATCTGCGGTTTCCAGCCGATCCCGGCTTTAGACAAAACGCAAGTCATGGCACAGAAGTGGAAGAACTGCACGCCCGACTCAGCGAACTGAAATAACTGCTCTAAGAAAATTACGAATTTTCGAAAGCACCTTCTTGAAATTCTATGACCGACCTCCTTTTTAGGAGGTTTTCTATTTGATCTGAAACGTATTTTTTCAAACGCAGGAAGTGATCTCTAGAAAGATTTTATATAATGATAATCATTCTTATTCTCATTCTTTTTTTTTTACTTTTCTACATTCGAGATCATCTTATGTTCAAACTCTTTGCCTCTGCTTTCATCGCCGGTACCTTAGCCATGTCAGCTGCCGCAGCCGCCGACCTTCCTAAAGAAATCAACATTGTCTACGTCAAAGCTCCTTTCAATCTTCAGAACATCGTTATGAAGGAAAAAGGAATGCTGGAAAAAGCATTCGAAAAAGACGGAGTGAAGGTCAACTGGAAGACGATTACTTCCGGCTCCAAGCAAACCCAAGCTATGGCCGGAGGCGCGATTGATATTTCCGCAGTTATGAACACCTCTTCTCTACTGATGGCCAACGGCGCCGGTAATAAGGTGCTGATCGCAACCGGCGTTGCGCATCCTGCAGACACTTTTGCGATCGTCGGTAAACCCGGTGCAAATTTCTCCGTTAAGGATCTCAAAGGCAAAAAGATCGCCGGTCCTAAGGGCACCGTCTTACATCAGCTTTTGGTCGCTGCATTAGCTAAGAATGGAATGTCAATTAACGATGTTGAATTCATCTCCATGGATCAGCCTTCTGCACTTTCGGCTCTTTTAGCCGGCCACATCGACGGTGCTTTGCTGGCTGCCAGCGGCGTCATCAAAGCAGAAAAATCCGGTTCTAAAGTAATCACCACCGCCAAAGATTTGGTGAACGTGAATCTTGTGACGACAGTGCGCGAAGACTTTGCCAAAAAGTATCCTGAAGCATTGGATGTCGTAGTCAAAGTCCAAAGAGATGCCCTCGCTTGGATTGAAAAACATCCAGAAGCAGCTTTGGCTTTAGGCGCTAAAGAACATGGCATTGACATTGGAGAAGCTAAAAAATTAGCTTCCTGGTCCAATTACTACAACACTCTGACGGAAAAGGACATTAAGGGCTTGGAAGAGGATCAGAATTTTCTCATCAATAACAAGATGATGGAAAACCGTGTAGTCGTGAAATCACTGGTCCTTCCGTCTGCGCTCAAATAACTTCAGAAGTTCAAGATGTATCAAGAAATCGACGATTGCATCTTTCTGCGCGAACCTGAAGGCACCGTAAGTTTCTGTCGCGACGATCTTTACCGTTATTCCGGACCGCGTTCCATGATCGCAAGTGCTTTAGTTTTCAGGATAATGAAAGAAGCGATTCATGACTTGTCTCCTTCGGACATTCCTGAAAGAAAAGCCTTCATGATCCTCAGCGGCCATGCAGGTCCCGGAGTCCGAGACGGATTTGAACTGCTCACCCGGGCTTTTACAGAAGGTCGATATCGTGTTGACGCTGTCGGAGCCCCGAAAGAGGCTCCGCGTTCGGCTGCCGGCGGCCATATGTTTTTCCGAATCGGCTACAAAAATAAAGCTATGCTTTACGTTTTGTCTGATGAACTCTTCGGAGAAAAGTGGTTTCGACAGGTTCAAATGCATCAAGAGGGCTCCGTATCTGCGGAGGCTCACGCACAGTACCTTGTTTACAAAAATGACCTCTGCGGAAAAATTTTGTACTTACCGTCAATTTTTTCCATTCGCTGCCCTTGTTCACCCGACGAATTAATCATGTTGGCACCGAAGGTGGATTGATTTTTTCAACCTTATCGTTCAGTACACGCCGGTCTTGTTTTGGGATCGGCGTTTTTTTCAGAAGAAGAAAAAAACTTGTCCGCTTAGCTAAAGGTCTCTGCAGCAAAAAATTTTAGAATACGGAACTAAATACTCTAACTCAGCCTACTCAAACAAATTTCAAATCCTCGGGTTATGCAGACTATTTCTTCAGTTTCAATTATCGGTTCCGGCTCTCTGGCCAATGTCTTTGCAAACGTCCTTCATGACTTTTTGCCGGAGTTCAAACTCCATTCTGTTTTAGGTCGAACTCAAGGGAAGGCTCAGGCCTTCGCCTCAAAATATAACTGTAGAGCAGTCTTTGACATCGAAGATTTTCTGAAGGATGCGGCGCCGGTCGTTGTTGAACTTGCCGGCGGTTTAGCTTTGAAAGAATATGCGCTCCCGATCCTCAAATCCGGAAGGACGTTGATTTGTCTCTCCACCGGAGCTTTTGCTGACGACGATTTCAAGCAGGAAGCAATCCGTATCGCAGCTGAAAACAACGGACGGATCTGCATCGTCAATGGTGCCGTCGGCGGCTTGGACTTCCTTCAAACCTGCTCATTGCAGCACGGTGAACATGAACTCATCATTGAGACAACTAAGTCACCTAAATCTCTGCTCGGCGCACCTGGTCTGGAAGGAATTAATTTGGATTTAGCGAAAAGAGCCGTAGTTTTTGAAGGCGGGGTTCAAGAGGCAATCAAAGGTTTTCCGAAGAACATCAATGTCGGTGTTATCACTGCCCTGGCCTCTGAAAATCCGCAAACCAAAGTCCGAATTGTTGCTGACCCTGCTGCCCGCAGCAATACACATAAGATTACTTATCGCTCAGCTCTGGCCGACGCCACCATGGAGTTTTTTGGCAAGCCGGATCCGGCAAATCCGAAGTCCAGTACGACAGCAGCGCTCAGCGCAGCAGCTTGCCTAAAGAACCTCTACAGCCCCATTACTTTCTGGTAACCACAGTTAAGAAAACGGAGGCTGCCTCTCATGACGCCTCCGTTTCCAATTAACTTTTTCAGGACAGTACTTAGCCTCTCGGCTCCTGGCATCTTTCCAGGAAATTCATTGCCGTATCAAAAACCTTGGTACGGGCGAAGTCCGGCAGACTCTTCCAAATCTTCGTCCCGTATCCCTTGGATAACAGACGGTTATCGCAGAGAATCAACAGCCCTTCATCTTTCTCATCACGAATCAGTCGGCCAGCGCCCTGCTTGAGCAGCATGATCGCTTCGGGAATCGAAATCTCGTTAAACGAACTCTTGCCTTCGGCCTCAAGTTCTTTTGAACGTCCTTCAAATACCGGATCATCGGGCGGCGGGAAAGGAATCTTATCGATCACGACGAGAGACAAAGCATCGCCTTTGATATCCACGCCTTCCCAGAAACTCATAGAACCGACCAGAACGGAGTTTTCTTCGCTTCTGAAACGGCGCAGCAGCTCTTGTTTGGACTGTTCGTTCTGAACAAGGATGTTCATTGAAACGCCTTCCGTCTCGGCAAAGTAACGCAGCGCCTCGGAAATAACTTCCATTGCGCGAAGCGTAGTACACAGCACAAAGGCCCTGCCCTTATTCTTCTTGATAAAAGGCCAAATACGTTTAGCGACTTCGTCAGAAAAATTCGGCGCACTCGGAATCGGCAAGTCCTCAGTGATGTAGAGCATTCCTTGCGCTTTAAAGTCAAAGGGACTTTCCCAAGACTTCGTTTCGGCATCTTCCAATCCGACTTGATCCACAAAATGCTTGAAATTGCCGTTAGCCGCCAGCGTCGCAGAAGTTAAAACCCACGGCTTGCCCTGCACTTCGCGGGCGCTCTTGAGCATCTCAGCATAAGAGAGCGGCGTGGTGTTAAAAAAGATGTTCTTCGGTTTGACGGTAAACCAATCCAAAAGCGGGCCTTTCATCGAACGAGACACGGCTTTGCCGCTGAATACGTCACGCCAGTATTCGATGAGTTCGAGCGCTTCGGTGCACCGTTCGTCGAGCTTCGTCATCTCAGGAGATGCCTCTTTGTGCACATGAACCGCGTTGCTGAGTTTCTCTACCGCATTCAAAAGCTTTTTAAAAGGCTCAACTAAAAGATGCTTATCCTTGAACTTGGCAACGGCAAGTTGTTTATCTTTGGTGTTCAGGATGTTGTGCGTCGTGCTGATTAAATCATCGCAAGCGTTCGAAATGGTCTTGTAGATACCGTTCCAATCAATCTGTTTGTTGACACCGTAACCTTGAGATACCGCGTCCGCAGCCAAATTCCTGACCTCATAAAGGTTCAGCGTCTGAGAAAAGAAGTTCGTCGCGATGTTGGTCAGCTGGTGAGCCTCATCAAGCACCACCAGGTCAAATTCCGGCAGAAAGTCCGTGATTTGATTGTCTTTAAGCGAAATATCGGCCAGGAACAGATGATGGTTAATCACCAAAAGCTGAGCTTCTTTTGCCTTCTCTCTGGCCTGCATCACAAAGCAGTCGTTGTAATGATCGCAATTGGGGCCGAGACAGTTTTCACCGGTACTTGTCACTTCCGGCCAAATACCGGAGTTTTCGGGAACATCGGTAATGTCGCCGCGCTCGCCGGTCACGGACTGTCCGGCAAACTTCTTAATGCGATGAAGATGAACGACTTCTTCTCGAGACTTAGCAACGTAGGAATCTTCCTGAAGCGCATGTTCTAAACGCTGCTTGCAGATGTAGTTGGAACGTCCTTTGAGGAGTGCAACACGGCAGCCCATGCCTAGGGCTTTTAAAAGCGCCGGAATGTCCTTCGTAAAAAGCTGATCCTGCAGCGTCTTTCCTGCAGTAGAAATCAGGACTTTCTGATCTTTCAGGAGCGCAGGAACAAGATAAGCAAACGTCTTGCCGGTGCCTGTACCCGCCTCAGCTACAAGCGTTTTTCCTTTTTCCAATGCTTCCGCCACCGAGGTCGCAAATTCAATTTGCGAGGGTCTCGGCGTGTAATTCGCGGTAACTTTAGAGAGAGGTCCGTCCTTGGCAAAAACGTCGGCAACTTCTTTTACGAATTCTGATGGCATTTAGGTTCCTTGTTTAGGAACACAATCCTATCAGATCAAGGAGTTCCGATCTTTTTTGGATTGTTACAGCCGAGGAATCAAGTCACCTGTGACGCTGTTCTTCTTCTCTTGCTCTTCACGAAGCTTGACCTGACGTTCATACTCCGCAGCTTTTTCTGCGCGCTTCTTGATATTTTCAGCGCGTTTCTTCTCGGCTGCGGCGCGGCGCTCGGCTCTAGCTTGAATACGTTCTTCAGGCGTCATAGAAGGAGCTTCAGGAACTTTACTTTCCTGCTCGGCAATGCGCTGTTCGCGCTCCTGCTGCTTCATGGCATAGGCTTCGGCATTCGCTTTTTCTTCTTCGGGTGTCAGAACGCGATCTGCGGCATGGCCTTCGCCCGGTTTACGAGGCGTGACATCACGTGTCTTGGGAGGAGCTTTAGCCGCGCGCGGAGGCTGAGCATCCATCTTGGCGTTTTTAGCGGCTTGTTTTGCCTCCGCTGCTTTGCGGTCTTTCACAGCTTGCTCGGAGCGTTCCTTTCTCAAGAAGTCTCTGGCCACAAGCCAAACGCGGCGAGCTTCATTGATGTGTTCCGTGCGTTCGGTTTTAGCCTTATCCAAGCAGTAGGTCACAAAAAAGTTTCTGTAGCACTGAGCCGTTTCCTCTTTGTACCAGTTTTCCCAGGCTCGCTTTTCTTCGTCATAAGCCGCAATCACTTCTCTGGCTCGAGCAGCATTTGTAATGGAGTGCGGATCGTACCTCTTGGCAAAAGGTTCGGTCGACGGCGGCTCCACGGCACAGGCATTAAAGCTAATTAAGCCGAGAGTGAGAAGAATAAGCGGAATTCGCATCCGAAAAGCTCCTGAATGATGTGCGGGCTAAGCGAAAAAATAAGACCTGAGATTTATTCTTCCCAGATCTTGTTATTCTAACTAAAAGTTTATGCCTTCCTTATTTACCGCCAAGGCCGCTTCTTTGATGGCCTCGCTGAAGGTCGGATGAGGATCGCAGATCAGTGCCATGTCTTCTGCGATCGCGCCGAAGGATAAGGCATCGCAGCCTTGCGCAATCAGCTCGCCGGCCTGCGGACCGATGATGTGCAGACCTAAAACTATATTGGTCTCCGCATCTGCCAGCATCTTCACAAAGCCCTGCGTTTCACCGACGGCTCGCGCCCGACCGTTTGCCATGAACGGGAAGACGCCGACCTTATAGGCCCTTCCGGCGTTCTTCAGTTCCTCTTCGGTCTTGCCGACCCAGGCAATTTCGGGCTCGGTGTAAACCACGGAAGGCACTCGTTCAATGTGCGTTACCGCTTTACGTCCGGCAATGCGTTCTGCAGCCGCAACGCCCTCTTCTTCCGCTTTATGCGCAAGCATCGGCCCTTTGACAAGGTCACCGATCGCCCACACCCGAGGAAGGTTCGTGCGGTTTTCTGCATCAACTTCAACAAATCCTCTTTCGTCGAGCTTAAGACCGACGACAGGCGCATCCAGCGCGGCAGTGAACGGAACGCGGCCGATGGAGATGATCAGGCGGTCCACCCACATTTCGCTGTTTTTTCCGTCCTTGTCTTTGTACTGGACAATAACGCGGTCACCGTCATTTTGAATACTGTCGATGTGAACACCGAATTCCATATCCAAACCTTGCTGCTTAAATGCCTTCAGGGCTTCTCTGCTCACAGCAGAATCGGCAAAAGGCAGAAGCGTCGGCATAGCTTCAAGAATTCGGACATCGGCACCGAGGCGCTTCCAGACGCTGCCGAGTTCAAGTCCGATCACGCCGGCGCCGATAATGCCCAAAGCAGAAGGCACGCTCTTTAAGTTCAGTGCGCCTTCATTGGACAGAATGCGGTCTTCGTCAAAAGGAACGCCCGGAAACTGTCTGGGTTTGCTGCCGGTGGCCAGAACAACGTTCTTCGCAAAAACACGCGTTTCGTCCTTGCCTTCGACGCCGATCAGATATCCGTCTTCGTCGGAAGTCACAAAGAATCCGCGTCCGCTTAAGAACGTGATTTTGTTCTTGCGGAAGAGATAAAGAATTCCGTCGTTGGTCTGACGAACGATCTTAGCCTTGCGGCCAATCATCGTCGGAACGTCAATCGAGGGTTCTTCGACTTGAATCCCGTGCTCTGAAGCTTTGTCTCTGATTTCTTCAAAAAGGCAGCTGCTCGCAAGAAGCGCCTTAGATGGAATGCAGCCGACATTAGTACAAGTCCCTCCGGGGGCAGGTTTGCCGTCGGTGACCCAATCGTCGATACAGCAAACCGACAAACCTAACTGAGCAGCTCTGATCGCGGAAACATATCCGCCGGGACCGGCGCCGATGACGACGACGTCAAAAGTCTGAATATCATCTTTCATTGGCAGCTCCTTAGAGGTCTAAGAGTAAACGAGCCGGATCTTCGAGGGCTTCTTTCATCGCCACGAGTGCCAGAACGGCTTCGCGTCCGTCAATAATTCGATGGTCGTAGCTCATCGCAAAGTAGTTCATCGGACGAATGACGACTTCTCCGTTTTCTGCCACGGGACGAGGTTTCGTAGCATGGATGCCGAGAATTGCGGACTGAGGCGGGTTGATGATCGGCGTCGAGAACAAGGAGCCGAACACACCGCCGTTGGAAATCGTGAATGTACCGCCTGTCAGCTCTTCAAGCGTTAACTTGCCGTCTTTGGCGCGCTTAGCAAAGTCCGCGATCTTGAGTTCGATCTCTGCAAAGGTCATTTGATCCGCGTCTCTTAAGACCGGAACAACCAGACCGCGCGGAGAGCCCACTGCAATGCCGATATCCATATATCCGTGATAAATGATGTCGTGGCCGTCAACAGAGGCGTTGATGATCGGGTACTGCTTCAATGCGTGAACAGCAGCTTTCACGAAGAAGCTCATAAAGCCGAGTTTGATGCCGTACTTCTTCTCGAAGCTTTCTTTGTACTTCGCTCTCAAAGCCATTACCGGCGCCAAGTTCACTTCATTGAAGGTCGTCAAAATAGCGCAGTTGGACTGAGACTCAACAAGGCGTTCGGCCACTCTGGCACGCAGACGAGACATCGGCACTCTTTGCTCAGGTCTGCCGTCAAGAGATGCTATCGGAGCAGCCGGTTTGGCGGGAGCGGCTTTCTGCGCGGCCTGCTGAGCAGGAGCTGCAGCGACGGCAGATGGTGCTACAGGCTGAGCACTCTTCAAAGCTGCAATAACATCGGGTTTCGTGATACGCCCGCCGACGCCTGTTCCTGCTACCTGAGCTGCGGACAATCCGCTGTTAGCCATGAGCTTTTCAGCTGCAGGCATCATAAAAGCGCCGGAAGCTGAGGCGGCTGCCGCCGGTGCTGCAGGCGCAGGAGCGGAAGTCGGCGAAGGGGCTGCGGTAGCAGGAGCGGAAATAATAACTTCTTCAGCAACGGCAGCTTTCGGTGCTTCCGGCTGATCCGCTGCCATCCCTTCGGTATCGATCGTTGCGATCAGCTGATCACTCAGAACGGCAGCTCCGTCAGGCTGTTCGATGCTGGCTAAAACACCGTCGGCCGGCGCCGGGATTTCCAACACAATCTTGTCGGTTTCAATCTCAATAAGAATTTCATCGGCCTTAACCGGTTCACCGACTTTCTTTTTCCATTCAATCAAACTGGCTTCCGAAACAGACTCGGACAGCTCGGGTACTTTGACTTCAACAATAGACATTTCTTTTTCTCCGAATTCTTTACAAAGCAACGCTTGAACTATTTCGTCTGGATAAAGCCCTTAAGACGTCCGAAAGCGTTTTCCACCAATTCTTTAAGCTGCTCGGCGTGCTTGCTGGCATAGCCGACGGCAGGCGAAGATGAAGCAGGACGTCCTGCATAACTCAATCTTGCGCCGGAAGGCATTTCTTCAAGCAAATGGTGCTGCACATAGAACCAGGCGCCCTGATTCTGAGGTTCGTCCTGGACCCAAACCACCTCGGAAGCGAAGGAGTAACCAGAAGTCTCTTCTCGGAAACTCTTGTGCGGGAAGGGATAAAGCTGTTCAAGACGAACGATGACGACATCATCGATTTCATGCTCTTTGCGGTATTTCACGAGGTCGTAATAAACTTTGCCAGTGCAGACCAGAATTCTTCTGACCTTATCGGCATCGAGCTCTTCAATTTCACCGATGACGGTTTCGAATTTGCCTTCGGAGAGTTCTTCCAAATCGGAACTTGCCATCTTGTTGCGCAGCAGACTCTTTGGAGAGAAGACGATTAAAGGTTTGCGGATATTGCCAACCATCTGACGGCGCAGCAAATGGAAGATCTGAGCTGCGGTTGTCGGCTGACAAATCAGCATATTGGTATCTGCTGCAAGCTGCAGATAACGTTCGACTCGGGCAGATGAATGCTCGGGGCCCTGCCCTTCGTAGCCGTGAGGCAAGAGCATCGTCAAGCCGCTCTTGCGGCCCCACTTGGCCTCACCGGAGCTGATGAACTGGTCGATCACGACCTGAGCGCCGTTGGCAAAGTCGCCGAACTGAGCTTCCCAAATCGTCAGGCACTTCGGAGAAGAGCTGGCATAGCCGTATTCAAATGCGAGAACAGACTCCTCAGAAAGAACGGAGTCAATCACTGTGAACTGAGCCTGATGCTCACCTAGATGCTCCAAAGGAATCCAAATACCCGAATCCCACCGGTCACGGTTCTGATCGTGCCAGACGGCATGACGATGGCTGAAGGTTCCGCGGCCGGAGTCTTCGCCGGAAATACGAACGGAGTATCCGCCCGTGAGCAGCGTGGCAAAAGCCAGATGTTCGGCTAAGCCCCAATCCACACGGATTTCTTCCTGCATCATCAGACGACGATCTGCGATGACCTTTTGAAGGAGCGGGTGGAGCTTGAAGTTCTCCGGAACGGTCGTAATGACATCCGTCAAACGCTTCAATTCGTCCAAAGGAACAGACGTCTTCACATCGTCTGTCCAGCTGCCGTTGTAACGGGACCAATCAACGGCATAAGGGTTCTTGCCTTCGATCAAAGCCGTCTGTCTCGGCGGGATACCGCTTTCCAGACTGCGTCGATATGCGGCAACCATTTCTTTGGCTTCTTCGGGGCTTACGACGCCCTGAAGTGCCAGCTTGTCAGCGTAAACCTGGCGAGTACCCGGATGGACATTGATCTTCTTATACATCAGCGGCTGAGTCAGTCCCGGCGTGTCCTGTTCGTTATGGCCTAAACGGCGGAAGCAGACAATGTCAACCACGACGTCGCGGCTGAAGCTCTTGCGGAACTCCATCGCCAGACGAGTCGCAAATACGACGGCTTCGGGGTCGTCTCCGTTAACGTGAAGAACCGGAGCTTCAATAAGTTTTGCAGGATCCGTGCAATAGGTCATTGAGCCTTTATCTCGCGGGTCGGAAGTCGTAAAGCCGATCTGATTGTTGATCACGATATGCATCGTGCCGCCGGTACCGTAGCCGCGGGTATCGGCAAGGTTCAGCGTCTCCATGACGACGCCCTGACCTGCAAAGGCAGCGTCGCCGTGAACAAGAACGCCCATCACGCGGCGACCTTTAGGATCATGGCGGCGATCCTGTCGGGCGCGAACGCTTCCGACTGCGACCGGGTCGACAATTTCCAAGTGAGAAGGATTAAAGGCTAAAGCCAGATGGATCGGTCCGGAAGCGGTAACGACATCGCTTGAGAAACCGTTGTGATATTTCACGTCGCCCGCCGGCAGGTCTTTACTCTTGTAGTGACCTTCAAACTCTGCAAACAGTTCACTCGGCGCTTTGCCAAGCGTATTGACGAGCACATTGAGACGACCGCGGTGAGCCATACCGATAACCATTTCCTCCAGGCCTTGTGCTGCGCCTGTTTCCACGATTTCGTCCATGGCGACAATAAAGCTTTCTCCGCCTTCGAGCGAGAAGCGTTTCTGGCCGACATACTTGGTATGGAGATAACGTTCCAAACCTTCTGCGGCCGTCAGTTCTTCAAGAATGCGTTTCTTGGACTTGGCGTCCATGCTCGGGGTTGAGCGGCAAGGTTCCAGTTTTTGCTGCCACCAGCGTTTGATCACCGGATCGCTGATGTACATGAATTCGATACCGATATCGCTGCAATAAGTTTGTTTCAAGGCGGCGATTAAATCCCGAAGCGTCATCTTATCGGCGCCGAAATACGTATTAGCTGCCGAGAAGGTGCTGTCCATATCCGTTTCGGACAGTCCGTAGAAGGAAGGTTCAAGCTCGGGAATCTTCGGACGTTCTCTTCTGTGCAGCGGGTCAAGGTTGGCCCAGCGGCTTCCTAAGAATCGGTACGCACCGATGATGGACTGAACCGCAACCTGTTTTTTTGCCAGATCAAGATCTCGTTCACTTACCGGACAAACAGCCGAACGCGGTTCGGATGCTCTCTGTGCGAAAGCCTCAACGATGGGTGCATGAGGAACGTCAATGGTTTCGACACGGCCGTCGGAAGCCGGGGCCTGCTGCAGACGGTCAAAGTACTGACGCCATTTTTCGTCTACGGAATTTGGGTCTTCGAGGTACTGCTCGTATAAATCTTCTACGTAAGGAGCATTCCCGCCGAATAGATATGAATTCTCTATTAAGTCTTTAATCACTTTTTCACCTTGGACAAATTTCTTGCCGCTCAGGGGGCCGCAAATTATCAGAATATTTTGCGGCTGCTTCACAGGTTTCCTGTTGAGCGTGTTTCAGCAAAAACCAGCCGCTGAAACAAATTGATTATAGATTTGAAGCCGCCGCTCAGGAACATTTTTGTAGGCGGTAAACAACTCCGTCGAAGTCTTGATTTTCTAGTTATCAACTCCGATCCTTACCTCTCAAAACACCGGATTTTTGCTTTCCTTCGCTACCTCATTTAAGCAGTCAAACCTATAGTCTTTGTAGTTCTTTTCTAAAATTTTCCTCATAAATTAAGGAATTGAAAATGTTATCCACCATATTGCATTGGACTTGCGACCCAACTTCGGCCAGCATGGCTTCTCTTCTGTTTCGATGGGCGATTGCTTTGGCGATGCTGCCATACGGAGTGCAGAAATGGTTTCATCCGGAAAACGCGGCAAAGTTTCCAAAAGTCTGATTCTTTTCTCCGAAGGTCGGATATTACTCAGCGGCAATCATTGAAACTTTTGTACCGCTTTTCCTTATGGCCGGATTCCTCACGCGTTTGGCAGTCATCCCTGCAATCGTGAGCTTTACGATCGCTACAAAAGTCACCATAGGCAAAGATTTAACCTCCCCGGCTCTTCCATATTTACTCGGCCTTATCGCCATCTTTGTCGTTGGCTCAGGTCTTTACTCTGCAGATTATTGGCTTTTATATATTCTTGCTGGACATTGATTCTTCTGTCGCAAATTAGGACTCGAGCTTCAATTTTTGAACTCGTTGACGTTGTATATTTCTGCGAACTCTAACAACGAATCACAGAACATAATGGATAACTTTCATAAACTCATTGAAGGCTTCCACAACTTCAAGCAGACATATTTCCTTAAGGAAAGACAGTATTTCGAATCACTTGAGAAGGCACAGAATCCTAAAACCTTGGTTGTCGCATGCTGCGATTCACGAGTCGATCCTGCAATTCTTCTGCACTGCAAACCTGGCGATTTGTTTGTGATTAGAAACGTGGCAGCGCTTGTTCCCGCGGTTACCCAAGCCTCAAACCCTTGTTCTGTAATGAGCGCCATTGAGTACGGCGTTAAACATCTCAACGTCGAACATATTGTCGTTATGGGGCATTCTCATTGCGGCGGCATCCACGGACTCATGGCACCAGAAACCATTGCCGGAGAAACTTATATTCAAGACTGGGTCGGTATTGCCTCCCCGGCTTTGGAACGTCTGCAAGCCATGACGGGCGATGAAGATGAAAAAACACGGAGCCGCCACTGTGAAGAAGGCGCTGTGCTAATTTCTCTTGACAACCTGCTTTCTTATCCTTGGATCGCAGAGCGTGTTAAGAACGGACAGCTCAAGCTTCACGCTCTTTACTACGATTTGTCTGAGGGCAACCTTTATCGTTTCAGCCCTGACTCCGAGGACTTTGAACTACTCTTCGACACTCTCGAAAATCCGTGACTGACTTCGGAAAAATTCTATAGTCCACTACAGAAAAATTCCATAGCGGACTATAGGCAAATTCCGTAGCTAGCTACAAAATAACCTAATGTTATTTCCTCAGGCTATCAGCAAGTTTTCCATTTCACGAATTGTCTGGACGGAATTGAATAGACCAACACGATACGCCTAAGCTCTTTTGAGTCTTTTTGCTCGCCGTAATGTCTGGCTTTCATCTGTGAGATACCCTCTAAAAGAATTTCTTCTTCCTTCTCCCCGTCGTATGATACTTTGAACTCGAAAACCCAATGTCTTTCTCCGGCGCTTACTTCTAGATCGCTTCTGCCGTGGGCATTATGCTGCTCAACCTTAGCTTCCAGTCCGGCACCGGAGAAATAAACCTGGACATAGGCTCGCAAGGAAGCTTCGTCTTTTACCGGGTAGTTGTGATAATCAATTGCGGTGAAGAGTCGGTTAAGAATATGGAAGACAGATTCGGCAGATTCTTCAGCGAGTACTTTTACGATCGGACCGGCACCCACTTGCCCGGCAACCTTACCATCGAGCAATCGCTCTATATACAACTGAGCCATAGCCCGCTTCACTTCTAAGTTTGGATAGTCAAGAAAAACCGTATCTCCGTACCTTACTGCCTTGATCGTCAGGTAGCCCGCTTGTGTCAGAAGACCCAGATCTGACAAACTTTCCAAATCAGAAGCACCTGAAAGTGTTGAAAGTGAAATCGATTTTTCTCGTCCATACTCTTCAGGGTGTCTAAGAGCGTGAGATTTTAAATATTCAACTAAGACGGACGGCTTTCCGCCGCTTTCAAACCAATAGTCCACAAAACCGTTTCGAGGTGATGAGAGAAAGTTCAGCATGGACCACGGTGCAAAAACATGTTCTTTCGCAGTTCTTTCAAAGCAAAAGCCGTCGTAATGCTTGATGAGCTTTTCTGTGAGCTCCTCTCTTGAGATGCCTAACAACAAGGTGGCATTATCTAGGTATCCGGAAAAGTATTTCTGCGTTTCATCGTATGTGTAACCTAACAATGTGCCATATTCCACATCTAAAGAGAGGTCCGAAAGATTATTCAGCTCTGAAAATATGCTTGTTTTATTGAACTTGGTAATACCGGTAATGAACGCAAATCGCAGCGCACCTTCATTTGACTTTAATACGGAGTAAAAAGCCGATAATGCTCTTCGAACTTCATTGAAGATAGCTTTATTGTTCAAGCAAGAGGTAAGAGGCGCGTCGTATTCATCGATTAAGAGAACCAAAGAATTCTTTTCCTGAGCAGTCAACCAATCGGATAGCTGATCAGAGACTGTTTGGAAGGGACGAAGTTCGAAGCGGAAACCAAAAGGAGCAAATTTTCGCGAGATAAGCGATATCAATCTTTCTGAAAAAGATTCAGCATCCGCAAAATCCTTAATTTCCGAAAAATCCAGCCGCACAACGTTGTAGTTCGTATCTTCCTTCCAAAGTTTTTCAATAGCCAAACCTTTGAAGTCCCGTAGGCCGAACTTAAATAAAGACTCAAAAGTCGAGATCAGAAGAGATTTACCAAACCTTCTTGGTCTAGCGAGGAAATATTTACCACGATTAACAGCCAAGCTAAAAACCATCTCCGTCTTATCAACGTAGATTTCATCGGCCATTCTCAAAGCAATAAAGTCCGAAGTTCCAAGTGGTAAAGCTTTCAGCTGATTGATCGTCATTTGTTGTCCTCTGAACTCTCCTTTGTCAATTTTAGGATAACAACTCACATCACGCTAAGTAATGACATTGTTTACCTTGAAGGGGCCAAGGAAATTGCTTTTAGCTAAAGAAGTTTCCCTTTTCCAGCCAGCTATTTTTGAAGACAATCTAAGTTATTCAATAGGATTCTTCGGATTCAATTCACGCATCAACAGACGATCCTCGATATGCTGAATAATCCTCGATTTCTCTTCAGTCGTTAAATGATCGAGGTTGTAGAGAGAAAGCATGAACAAACCTTCGATCGCCATGATGGCCGTCGCGCTGTCTAACGAAGCCGGACCGCTGCTGCGGATCTTTTCAAACAGTTTTCTGTACCAGTTATGAAGGGGTTCCATTAACTGAGGATCAAAGGATTGAACTGCAAAGACTGCGGCGCCCCAAGTTCGGTTCGAGGCAGCAATGCCGTTAAATTTTTTATACCAATGAATAAAACCTAAAACCAAGGCCTGCGGATGACCTTTGAACGGTTCCGTCGCTGTTTCCAGCTCATCCGATAAATGTGAGACGTAACTGTCCATTAACGCAATGATCAGTTCTTTTTTTCCCGGAAAGTGGTACAGCAAACCGCCTTTGCTAATTCCTGCTCGATCAGCAACTGCTTCCAGCGTCAGCTGACCGACGCCCTTCTCCGCCGCGATTTCACGCGCGACCTCTAAGATCAGCTCTTTCGTTTTACTACTGGTTTTTCTCGTCTGTTTCTTAGTTTCCATTGAAGAACCTATCTCGCGCAAAAACTTTATAACGGCAATCGATCCGACCGCTCCCCTAATCTTATTATAGTTTTACTTTACTATTCAGTATAGTAATTTAAAATAATTAAAAATATTTTTTTAAGTTTCACTTAAAAGAGTAATCCATCTATCTCATCTTTTTGTATGAAAAATACAGCTATTATTAGTTAGAAAAAAAATCTTTTATCCTCTTAATTAAATGAACTAACATATTGTTTTGTTGTATCTTAAAATTGACAACCCAAATTCTTAACATACAACATTTATTGGTACTTCTCCTAATTATTTAAACCGTCCAGTCGGTATAGTATCTCTAACTGTTAAGACGTTGATCACAAGGAAAACAAATGAAACCCTTATCTTCATTCAGTCGTCGCAATTTCTTGAGAACACTGGCTGTGACTGGTCTGGCCTCCGGATCGGCATTTGCAGCTCCCACATCAACAGCTCAGCCCTTCAATGAAGTCCACGACTTAGTTATCGTCGGCAGCGGCTTTGCCGGACTTTCTGCCGCATACGCCGCTCTTAAAGCCGGCGTCAAAGACATTCTTATCCTCGATAAGATGGAAGCTTTCGGAGGCAACTCCTGCCTCTGCGGTGGACTTATGTCCGTACCATTGAACCCGAAACAGCAAAAACAGGGCATTAAAGACTCTGTTGAGCTTATGGTTGCCGACATGACCAAGGCCGGCCGCGGATTCAACCATCCTGACCTGGCTAAAAAATTCGCAGAAAACGCTGTCAACATCTGTCCGATGCTTGACGAATGCGGCGTTCAACTCATGGATAAAGTCATCCGTCTAGGCGGTCACAGTGCCCCGCGCACCATGGTTCCTACAGCCGCATCCGGCGGCGGAATCGTCGTCCCTATTCACAATTGGCTCAAGAAAAACGGCGTTCAGTTCCGCAACCGCTCTCAAGTCATTGACCTTCTGATGCAGGACGGCAAAGTTACAGGCGTACTCGTTAACTGCGATTACAACTGGAAGGACGGATCTTCTAAGAAGGAACAGAGAATCGGATCCCGCGGCGGAGTCGTAGTTGCCACCGGCGGCTGGGGGCAGGACAAAGATTTCATTAAAACCACTATGCCGGTTTACTCTCTTTTAGAGTGCACCTCTCAGCCCGGAGCCACTGCCGAAATGCTCAAGGCATTACTGAAGTCCGGCTGCCTGCCCTCTATGCTCGATATGTACCAGTTAGGACCGTGGGCCTCCCCTGATGAAAAAGGCGCAGGCCCGGGAAGCTTCTTCGCCGACTACGCTTTTGCAGAAGGCATGGCAGTTAATCCTAAGACCGGCCGCCGCTTCATGAATGAGCTTGCCGACCGTCGCACTCGTGCTGATGCCGAACTCAACGTCCTAAGCGAAAGCACACCGGACAAGATCAACTATCCGATTGTATTCTGCGGAGAAAAGACCACAGAACACGCGGAAGGCTTCAAAGCGGCCTATCGAGACAAGACTGTCTTCCGTTACGAAACACTTGCCGATCTCGCTAAAGCCTATGACATTCCGCTTAAAGCCCTTCAGCAGCAGGTCGATGAATACAACAAGATCGTTGCAGGAACCCTGAAAGATCCGTTTGCTAAACCTCTTGACGTAAAACAGCCCCTTAAAGCCCCGTTCTATGCCATGCGTCTGACACCGAAACTTCATTACTGCATGGGCGGTATCGCTGTGAATCCAAGAGCCGAAGTTCTTTCAACAGCAACACTTGCTCCGATTCCCGGATTGTTTGCAGCAGGTGAAGTCACCGGAGGTGTCCATGGAATGGACCGCCTCGGAGGATGCTCATCCGTTGACTGCATGGTATTCGGCCTGGAAGCCGGCCGTAACGCTGCCGCTTATCTCAAAGCACAGGGGAACTAACATGAAAAAACTCTTTCTTCCGCTCATCGCTGCCCTGCTTTCTTGTTCTGCCTTCGCTGCCGATGCGCCCACTCTTGCCGGCATGCCGATGAAGCACACTATGGCAGCTCAAATGCAGTGCTCGGCCTGTCACGACAACACGACTGAATTTACAAAGCCTTCCACACAAAAGTGTGAAAGCTGTCACGGGCCCATGACGCAAATTAAGACAAAGGCCAACCCGCAGGATAAGTATCCGCATCAGTCCGCTCACTACGGAAATACAGTCGATTGTGTGGTTTGCCACTCCGAACATAAGGCAAGCCAAGACTTATGCAGCAACTGTCATCAAACCAAATGGACTAATTTCAGATAACCAAGCTTAGATCACCAAGGAGAACTCTCATGAAAAAACCGCTTGTCATCTCGATCCTTCTCGCTATCGCCCCTTTATCTTTTGCCGCCACACATAATCTCGACGGCCGCACATTAACCGTGGATGAACTTTGGGCCATTTCCGCTCCCGGAGAAAAAGTTGCCGTTACACCCGAAGGCTGGGCAAGAATCAAAGCTTCCTACAAGGCTCCGATCGATGCCGCTACTGATGGCCGCGATATTTACGGTTTAACAGTTAACTACGGTGCCTTGAAAGACCAAAAAGTAGCCGGCGCCTCCGTTGAAGCCGAACCGAACCGCAGCGCTTCCATTAAGTTCAACGAACGCCAGATGCGCATCCAGGCCGCCGGTCTTGAACCCTACTTCGATGACAGAATCTCCAAGATGGCCATGGTCATCCGTCTGAACCAGATGGCTGCTGGCTACACCGGCATGAGCGAAGCCGCTGCTAAGGCTTTCCAGGAATACATCAACAATGACGTTTGCCCGTTGATTCCCTCCCGCGGTTCTGAAGGCGCCAACGACCTGAGCATGGCCACCCATATCGGCTTGGCTCTCATGGGTGAATGGGATGTCAGCTACCAAGGCAAACGCGTTCCTGCCGCTCAGGTTCGTAAAGAGCTCAAACTCCAGCCCTATCATCCTTTCGGCATGGACGGCATCTCGATTCTTTCTAACAGCAACGTTGCAGAAGCTCAGTCTATTGCTGCTGTTAAGAAGGCAGAACACTACCTCGCTTTGAGCCCGGTTGTGATCGCTTCCAGCTTAGAAGCCTTAAACGGCAACGTTTCTCCATATCTCTGGCATACCGTTGAAACCAAAGGCTGGCCTCAGGGTCATGAAGCTGCAGAAGCTGTTCTGGCCAACTTGAAAGGCTCTTACCTTTGGAAGAAAGACGCCAAACGTTACCTGCAGGATCCGCTGAGCTTCAGATCTGCCGGTTATATCCTGGCTGCCGCCATGGAAGAGCTGAATCAGACGAAAGGCCTTCTGAATACTGCCATCAACCACACAACCGACAACCCGATCGTCAATACCGAAGCTAAGAACGACCGCTGGTACAGCAATGCTGAAGTCTTGGATGAAATGAGAGCCGGCAAGCCGACTGTTTATGTCAACTCCTGCTCCAACTTCGACAACACTCAGCTTGCTCTTCAGATGGAAAGTCTGACAAAGGCCCTCGGTCAAGTCATGCACATCTCTGCATGGAGAACGACCCAGCTGGTTGATGACCACAGAACAGGTCTGCCGACATACCTCGTTGCTAAGGAAAATAAAGGCGGCGACGGATTTGCCAATATCGCACAGTCTATGTCCGGTCTGTATGCCGACGGTATGGCTCTGACCAACAGCGTCATCGGTTATGGTGTTCCGACTTCCATCGGTATTGAAGAAACCTTCTCCAACCTTAACGCAACAGCCGATCGCCTTTCTAAGATGGCCGACGTCGGTTATGAAATCTATGCCTACGAAGTGCTTCATACAACACAGGCTATGGATATGAGAAAACAGGAAGGCAAACAAATGGGTCAAGGCACAGCCAAACTGCTGGATGGTTACAGAAAGGTTGTTCCGTTCGTTACTAAAGACAGAATCTTCACGCCGGACATTAACAACGGCCTAAAGTTCCTCAAGTCCTACCAAGTTCCTGCTAACAACTAATCAGCAGCTTTCGGAAACCCGGTAAGTCGGGTTTCCGATCTCTATTCCAAGAAAGTCAGTGAAACATTTTATCTCCTTCACGCCGGAGTCTCTTCTCCGGCATGCGCTGATCTTTCTTTCAATCCAAATCCCTTTTTTAGAGTCATTTAAAAATGATGAAACGAATTCTTGTCTCTGCGATTATCGCAGGCGCATCCCTCAACGCATATGCAGAATCTAACGTTACGCTTTACGGCGTTATTGACCAGGCCATAGCCGTCACAAAGCACAAACACGAAGCCGCTAAAGTAAGAATTGACGACGGTATCTATGCCGGAAGCCGTTTCGGTATTAAAGGAACCGAAGACCTGGGCAACGGCAATTCCGTCGGCTTTATTTTGGAACAAGGTTTTTACGCCGAATCCGGTGACGCGGCTTTCGAAGGCAAAGCTTTCAGCCGTGAATCTCTGCTCCAAGCTAAGGGCAAATGGGGCGAAGTCGCCTTCGGCCGTGCCGGCGGTCTTTCTTCCGACTGCGGCACTTACACCATTCTTCACGGCTCAGCTCTTTGGACTTCTTACTATACGGACGGAAACGTAGCCGGCGTATTTGTGACATCCGACAGAATGGATAACATGGTTATCTACAAGAGTCCGGAATTTGCCAACACCACCGTTACCGCAATGTATTCCAACGGCATCGGCGGAGATGAACAGAAGTGGAGCCATAACGACCACTACTACGGCATCGGTTTGGATTTCAACAAAAATGAGACTGTTTTCAGTGTCATGGTTGAAATGTATGACAACAAAGACTTGAATGCCGATAAGACTTATCTTGTGACATTAGGCGGTCAGCAGGGATTCGGTAACTGGACGTTCTGGGCAGGATATCAGTATGCCAAAGACAGTCAGATGATGCCGGCTTGGAAAGCTGCTCCGACGGGGTTGAGCGCTTCCGGCGTGACACAGCATGCTGTTACTGCTGCTATCGGATACAAGGTTTTCGGCGGCGAATGGAAACTTCAAGGCAACTATGCTCATGGCAAAGTTAATGAAGACAACAAGAAGTACAACATCTATTCCGTCGGAACTGTCTATGAATATCCGCTTAGCATGAGAACACAGCTCTATACTTATGCAGGTTACGGCAAAGCCAACAAATATCTTAAGAACGACGGAGACTTCAACTCTTGGACAGCTTGTTTAGGTATCAGCCACAACTTCTAATCTGAATTATCTTTCTTAAGGGCCGACTCGGTTTCACCGTGCCGGCTTTTTGCTTTTCGAGGTTCGTACAGATATTGCTCCAGCTTTGGTTGAGAGCGATTTATTGCCGGGACGAAAAATGGAATTTCACATTAACCTATCATAAGATAAAGATTATTAATGTTTATCTATATTTTTTGATTGGTTATGCCTAAAAACACCATGGGAACAAAGCTCCCGCGGAAATTAGAGCAAAAAATGGCAATCGTCGGAGAACAAATCAAATTGGCTCGTCTAAGACGTGATCTCTCAATTGCCCAAGTAGCAGAACGCGCCACTTGCTCACCATTAACAATCAATCGGATTGAAAAAGGATCTCCCACTGTCTCAATCGGGATTTACCTTCGTGTTCTCTACGCTTTACAGTTAGACGATGACATTCTGCTAATAGCAAAAGAAGATATCCTCGGACGCACTTTGCAGGACCTTAGTCTCAAACACCGTAAGCGGGCTTCTAAGAAAGGTTAATCACATGAAAAAAGAAATCTGTTCAACACTGGCCGAAATTGAAAAGCTGCACAACGTCAAAATCCTGTACGCCTGTGAATCCGGCTCCAGAGCTTGGGGCTTTCCTTCGCCGGATTCTGATTACGACGCCCGCTATCTCTACATTCGACCTCTCGAGTCGTATCTAAAACTTTTTCCTGAGCGTGATGTGATTGAGGGTCCTATAGACGAAGTCAAAGATTTTGTTGGCTGGGATTTACAGAAGGCACTTAAACTTCTAATGAAAGGAAACGCTCCGCTCATTGAATGGCTTCATTCGCCTATCGTTTACAAGGACAACTTGTGGCTTAGAGAAAATCTCATCAGGCTTTTCAACAATAACTCTAACTTCAATGCGCTTTATCGTGGCTATTTCGGCCTGGCAATGAACAACTTCAAGGCTTACCTCACCGGAGAAAGTGTAAAGCCCAAAAAATATCTCTATGTTCTTCGATCAATCTTGGCATGCGAGTGGATCAAACAGAGAAACTCCATTCCTCCGGTTTTGTTCCGCGGGCTTTATGAAGAGCTTTTAACACCTTCGGCCCCGATATATTCAGAACTCGAAAATCTTTTGAAAATCAAAGTTGAAGCCAAGGAACGAACCGCCGGCGCCCATTTTCCTGTCGTCGATAAGTTCATAGACGATTTTTTCAAGGAGAGCAAACAGCAATTTTTCTCATCAAAGGAGCCGGTGAACGTTGATGAATACGATAAATTCTTCCTTGAATGCCTTCGACGCGAAAACTAACGCCTCTCAATATGAGAGTTAGTAAAGATTGGACATTTTCGTAGGAGGCGTTAAAGTACAAAGTACTTGGTACTCATAGAATCTGTCATGTTTGCCGTCTTTGTCATCCTTCCGCAGTTCTGCCTGATCCTTCTTGGTTACCTCCTCACCAAGCGTCCTTCTTTTGCCAAAAAAGATTTCTGGAACGTTACCGAGAAGCTGGTCTTTTATGTCCTGTTTCCTCCTTTGATCTTTCTTTCCGTCGCAAAGGCAAACCTACAGATCGGGCAGTGCAGCTACTTTTTGCTGATATCAATATCAGCTATGAGTATTGCGGTTATTACGGCTTGGCTGGCGAATTTCTTAATTAAAGAGAGCCAATGGACAAAATGGTCTATCTTCCACTGCGGATTCCGATTCAATACTTATATCGGTTTTGCCATTTGCTCAACGCTTTTCGGCGATAAGGGCATCGCCTACCTTTCACTTTTAATCGCCTGCTGGGTACCTCTTAGCAACGTCATCGCTACCGTCGGACTGGTTCATGCCTCAAGACTGAGCGGCTCAGAAAACTGCGGAAAAAGAAAAAATTTCCTCGTTGCCGTTTTGTCTAATCCCCTCATCTTGGCAACACTCTTAGGACTAGTTTGCAACTCGTTCAGCATCGAACTCCCGAAACTGCTCGAGGACGTCCTTAAACCTCTAGGACAATCTTCCCTAGCGCTCGGTCTCATCTGCATCGGCGCCGGTCTAAAAATCAACGACCTCAAACGCTATCTTCAACTGATGATTATCGGAAGCCTGCAGCGACTCATGGTTGTCCCGGCCGTTACCCTCACTTTTGCGATTGTTTTCCAGCTGCTTTCTTTGGAAAGCTGCGTCCTTCTGCTTTTTGCCGCTCTTCCAACTGCTCAGTCCTGCTACGTTATGACTGCTTCCATGGGCGGAGACTCGGCTGCAGTCGCAGATTTAACGAGTGCTCAAGTGATTTTTTCGCTTTTAACGCTTCCGTTTTGGATCAACGTCATGCTTAAATTTTTTCCAACCTAATTTTTAAGTCATGCACCGTCTTTGAACTACGAAAATATTAGATGGGTAAATTTTCACCGGTTCCTTGAAAATTATCGCTCAGCGTAGATTAAATTAACCCGATTCAAACGTATACGGCAGTGGTCGCCGTATTAAAATCGAGAGATTGAACTCAGGAAAAAATCACTTAAGGAGATTTTCTAAATGAAGAAACCCGTCAAAGTCGTCGTTACCGGAGCAGCCGGTCAGATCGGCTATTCTCTCCTCTTCCGTATCGGCGCCGGAGATATGCTCGGTACTGACCAGCCCATCGACCTGATGATGCTGGAAAGAAATAACGAACAGTCTCTCAAGAACTCCCGCGGCGTTCAGATGGAACTGGATGACTGCGCATTCCCGCTCTTGAACAGCATCACCGCAACGTCGGATCCTTATGTTTGCTTCAAGGATGCCGAAATCGCCCTCTTAGTCGGTTCCCGCCCTCGCACAGCCGACATGCAGAGAGCCGACCTTCTGGCCGCCAATGCGCAAATCTTCGTTGAACAGGGTAAGGCAATGAATGAAGTTGCCGACCGCAACATTAAAGTCTTGGTCGTGGGCAACCCCTGCAACACCAACGCCTACATCGCACGTCGTTGCGCTCCGGATCTGAATCCCCGCAATTTCACCGCCATGATGCGTCTGGACGAAAACCGCACTCTGACTCAGGTTGCTCAGAAGGCCAACTCTACTGTCGCTCAGATCTCCAAACTAGCAGTTTGGGGCAACCACGGCGGCACAATGTTCCCGGATTTGACCAATGCCACCGTCGCCGGCAAACCTGCCTTGGATCTGATTACAGAAGACTGGTACGAGAACGAATTGATCCCGACCGTTGCTAAACGCGGCAGCGCCATTATTCAGGCTCGCGGTCACTCTTCCGCTGCCAGTGCCGCTAACGCCGCTATCGACCATATCCATGACTGGGTCTTAGGCAGCAACGGTGAATGGGCCACAATGGCTGTTCCTTCCGATGGTTCTTACGGTATTCCTGAAGGCCTCACCTTCGGCATGCCCGTTATCTGCAAAGACGGCGATTACGAAATCGTTAAGGGCCTTGAACTGAACCAGTTCCAGAAAGACCACATCGCTGCAAACATCCGCGCCCTTGAAGAAGAACGCGCCATTGTTGATGAGATCATCGCTAAGGCTTAATTTGCTTTAATGTTTTTTGGGCCGCGGAAGCGGCCCTCTTCTTTTATGAATTCCGTCATCTTCGATACCAATCTGCTGTTGGATTTCTTTGTCTTTCATAACCCACAGACATCGGTTCTTTGGGCGGCGGCAAAAGAAAGAAAATTTAAGACTATCACCTGCGAAGGCGCAGTTTCCGAACTCGAAGATGTCTTGAAAAGACCTCAATTTAAAATTTCGCTTGAACAACTTGAAGCGATTAAAGAGGAATTTCTGAGCGTCGCTGATGTTCTTCCGATCACGACAGAAGCAAAAGCAAGGTGCAAAGATCCACTAGATCAAAAATTTATTGACCTCACGTTAAGCTGCTCCCCCGCCCTGCTCATCTCTAAAGACAAATTAGTCCTAAGATGCGCCAGACACTTAAGGCCGCTTGGGAGCAATATTCTCCCGCCCGAGAAGGCGGTCGCTTTTCTCTTAACAGATAACTAAAAAGGAAACGAATTTTTGATTTCCGTTTCCTCTTTTTCTTCTTAAAGTGTTGCCGTTTTATCGGCTTTTTCCGCAATTTCTGCGTTAAACGCTTCAATCTGTTTAACGCAAGCTAAGTAATTCTGAGAAAGTTTCAAACCATCCCAGCTTGGGAATTTTCCTCTCGGCTGAATGCGGGCCACTCTTTCATCAAAGGCTTTGGTACGAATCCAGCGCTGATTTTCTAGAACAGTCTTGGCACTTTCCGGATCGTTGCAGATCAAAATCATGTCGCAGCCGGCTGCGAGTGCCGCATCGCTGCGGGCTGTGATTTCACCGACCTCGGAGGCGCCTTTCATCGAAAGGTCATCGCTGAAGATCAAACCGTTGTAACCCAGACGGCCTCTCAGTTCTTCCTGAAGCCACTTCTTGGAGAAGCCTGCCGGCGCCGGAGAGACTTGAGGATAAGTGACATGAGCGGGCATCACAGAAGTGAGCAACGTTCCCATGGAAGCGTACGGAACTTCATCGTTGGTTCTGATATCGGTCAAAGGTCTGTCGTCAACCGGAAGCTCGACGTGGGAATCAGCGGTCGCATAACCGTGTCCGGGAAAATGCTTGCCGCAGCAAGCCATACCTGCCTGCGCCATGCCGCTCACCATCGCTGTGGCCAGTATGCTGACAACGCGAGGATTGCGATGGAAAGCTCGATTACCGATAACTGCGCTCTGACCATAATCCAGATCCAGACAGGGAGCAAAAGTAAAGTCGACGCCGCAGGCTCTTAGTTCGGAAGCCATCACCAAGCCGCAGGCCGCCGTCAGATTGTGCGCTCTCTGCGGATCCGTATCGTAAAGCTGTCCTAAAGAACGAGCCGACGGAATCTTCGTGAATTCTTCTCTAAAGCGCTGAATTCTTCCGCCTTCATGGTCCACGCCGATCAGCAGCGAAGGATTTCTCAAAGAATGGATGTCATGCGTCAGGTTATGGAGCTGCTCGCGGTTCTCATAGTTGCGCGTAAACAAGATGACCATGCCGACCATCGGATTCTGAAGAATTTTGACTTCTTCATCCGTCAGACTGGTTCCGGCGATATCAACTACGACTGGTCCGAGAGGACGATCGACTTTTTCCATGGTTTATTCCTTTTCAATCACAACCATCGCCATTGCTGACGAATCCGTGTCACTTATAGAGACATGACACTTTAATCTCTGATTCTTAATTTGTACGGCCAACTTGCCCGAAAGTTGGACATAGGGTGCGCCGAGCTCGTTATTTAAGATACTGATATCCGAAAAATTCACGGCTCCGCGAAATCCTGTACCAAGCGCTTTTGAGAATGCTTCTTTTGCTGCCCAGCGGCTTGCGAGATAGCGATATCCCCTTTCTTCAGAAGCCTCGCAGCGAACGGCATAAACAGGCTGCTCAGATTCTGAGAGCACCGTCTCGCAAAACTTCGGCTGCCTCAGGCATGCCTTTTTGATGCGGGCAATATCAACAATATCGCAGCCGATTCCGCTGATCATCTTTAATCCTCTTTTGGCTCTTCACCGTAGGCGTCGTCCAGCGGAATGCCGGGCAGACTCATAAATCCAAAAGCCACGGCAGTAATCGCGCCGAGAATTCCCCAAACAATCCAGTTCGGCGGTAAGCCGAGCGTGAATTCAGCAAGTAGATAAAAAATCGCAACCTGAGGCAGAACGGCCCAAAACACCGGTTTTCCGTCATCATGCAAGCGGCGAACCGAAATCGTAAAAGAAGGCACAGCAATGTAGAGCCAGCCGCAGAGAACCAAGCCCACAAACACCAGAATCGTGTCTGTTGTCGTGTCCGAGATCACCATCAGCAAAGCAAGATAACAGACGGCAAAGGCCCAGAATCTCCAAAACCTTCCTAAGCCGGCACGGCCCTGCAGTTTGGCGTAATTGCGCGTCATGTCGTCATAAAGCTCACGGACATGCAGGGGCATTCTGTCGCGGTAGGACTCGAGTTCAAACGGATTTTTTCCCGGGGTCGGATTTTTCATTTTTTTCTATAACTTATTCAATTCGTTAAGGATACGGCGCGTGTTGAGCGGCGCGTCCTCGAGATAATAGCGGATAAGGTCACGCATCAACATTCGGGCTTCCCATTCCTGCGTTCCGCTCTGAAGCGTATTGCTGCTCAGGGCTTCTAACGTCACACCTGATATACCGCTGCCCTCAAAGGCCGTGCCGTCATTGGCAACAAAATCGCCTCGAACAAATCGATAGTGCTTAGCGGGAAACGGACCGGAAGGAAGCGCATAACCCAACACCTTTAAAAAGTCACGTTCAAAGTAGCGGAGCGGAACAAGGTAATCCTTTTCGACAGCCAGTTTTTTGAGCGTGTCGTAATAGATCGTGAATAATGCCGGCTCCGGCTCTCCTCTAGGCAGCAGGCGAACTAAGAGTTCATTGATGTAAAAGGCCGACATGAGAACTTTTTCGTTCATTGGTATCGTCCCGTACCATTCGCAGCGCGTAAGATTTTTTACTTCGCCTTTGCCGGAATAGGAAACTGCAAGAGGACAGAATGGATTAAGCAGTCCGCGGTATTGAGACATCGGTCGTTTTGCTCCGCGCGCAACCAAAGGAATACGTCCGTAATCGCGGGTAAAAAACTCCACGATAAGACTCGTCTCTCTCCATGGATAAGTGTGGAGAACAAACGCGGGCTGCTGATCAACCCGATATTCCGAACGACCTTTCTCGGCCATCAAATGAACCTCAAAATAAAGAGGTCATTTTAGCAAATAGGCATGAATCCCCGCTGCAGCGGTTCGATCGCAAAAAGACCGCCATTGGTTAGAAGATGAACGGATTGACGTTAGAGATTTCCATTATTACCGCTGTTCAAACGTCAAAAAGAGAAGCCGCCCGTGTCGCAAACTCGTAAAATATTTTTGGGTTACCCCTATCCCACCGTTTGAGTATGCCGATGATCCCAGAATTAACCGACACAGTGCGACAAAATTTGCAGCTTTGTCTTCGCTGTTTGGTCATTTGCTGTTTCTGCTCGTTAGTGTCATTCAGTGGAGATAGTCTTGCTAAAGAAGAGAGGGTTATTACAATCGGTGTACTTGAGAGCTCCCTTAGTGCAGCCGACAAATCGGCTATCTCCCAGACGCTTGAAGCTCTAAAGAAACTCCCTGGATACCGTTTAGATGTTCAATACTACAACCCGTCTGAACTCGAGGATCAACTCGTTCGAAAGAGGCTCGACTATTTCATTGGTACCTCCGGTTTTTATCGAAAGTTTCAATCCTTTGGTCTAAGAAGCGTCGCAACGCTCTTTACCGAAGTCGCCCCTAATCCCAGATATGCCACAGGTTCAGTCTTTGTCGTAAGGAATGACAGTCCCATCAAAAAAATTTCGGATTTAAAAGGTAAAACGGCGCTCGCCTCCTGGGCAAAGGGCTTTTCTTCCTTCTATACGCCGATGGGAGAGATCTACAAGCAAGGTTTTGATCCGGAGTCCTTCTTTTCTGTCTATAAAACGTATGGGCCGCCGATGAGCGACCTGCTGCAAAAACTCGATAAGAATGAAGGAGACGTGGTCCTCATGCGTGCCTGTCTGCTCGAAGACCTTGAGAAAACGCAGCCAGATATTTTCAAGCGTTATAGAGTACTCAATGAGAAAAAAGACAACCTGCTGTGCTGCAAGCACTCGACGGACTTGTATCCCAATTGGACTTTGGTCGCAACGCCTTTAGCGCCATGGACAGAAACACGTGAAATCACTAAATGTTTGTTAAATATCCCGGATTCAGCAGGCTTCGGCTGGGCAACGGTTCCGGATTTCAACACGATCGACGAACTCTACAAATCACTTAAAGTAGGTCCATATTCCTATCTGAGGATTCAAACCGTTCAAGGTTTCATCTATCGCTACCGTTTTCCGCTCCTGTTTGCCCTCTTCTGCATCTTAATGCTGTGCGTTCACTCTTGGAGAACCAATGTCTTGGTGAAGAGAAGAACCCAATCCCTGCGGATCGCTTATGAAAAAGAGGCTGAACTCAGAAGAAAAGTCCGTGAAAGCGAACAGCGCATTGATCAGCTTCAAAAGACCGAAATCATCGGCGCGATGTCGAGCCTGATCGCGCACGAGATCAATGGCCCTTTGACTACAATCGACAATTACTGTCGAGGCATCAAACGCAAACTTGAGGTCGAAGGGAATGACAACAGCTGGCTGGATAGACCGATGTCCTTGATTGTCAAACAAACCGCCAAGATTTCGGACATTGTCTCGAGGGTCCGCGCTTATGCAAAACGTGACGAACCGGAATTTACAAAAATTGAAGCGGATAAACTTCTTAGAAGCTGCGTCAGCGATATACGCATGCGCTATCCCAATTGCCAAATCGTTCTCAGCCACACAGAACCGGCGGTTGTGCTGGGACACATTCTTGAGTTCGAAGTTCTTTTAGAAAATATCATCAAGAATGCCATCCAAGCTGCCCAAACAGCCGACACAAATCGGATAGAAATTCGGCAATTATGTGAAAACAACTCAATGTACGTTCGTATTTTGAATGCGTCCTCTGTCCGTTCGTCTGAAGAACTCGAAAAGCACCTTCAGCCTCTGCACTCCTCTAAAAATCAAGGCTTAGGAATCGGATTGCTGATCTGCCGCACGATTGCAGAAAAAATGCGCGGTAATTTAAGTGTTACCTATAAGGACGGTGAAGTCTTTACAGAGGTTAAGATTCCTTTATTCGTTCCTCAGGAAAAAGAAAATGCTGATCAGAATTGTTGATGACGATGAGGATCTGGCTGAAAGCCTGAAATTTTTGTTGGAGCCGGAAGGCTGGGAAGTCGTCAGCTACCCCAGTGCTGAAGACTATTTGAAATCAGATGCGCCGAGCGTGGAAGGGTGTCTTCTGCTGGATATTCGCATGCCTGGCCTTTCCGGGCTGGAACTCCAAGAAAAAATGAAGGAACGCGGCTGGGAGGTGCCGATCATTTTCTTAACCGGGCACGGAGATGTCGACGTAGCTGTGCAGGCGATGAAATTCGGCGCTTATGATTTCCTTCAAAAACCTGTCAAAGCCGAGCGACTCATCCAAGCCATTTCCAGCGTTGCCTCAATGCTCAAGGAGAAGCGGGATTACGGTGCAAGTTTGGAATATTGGTACAAGAAATTCCAGCTGCTCACCGACCGCGAACGGAGCGTCACGATACTGGCGTCTCAAGGCCTCTTGAATCAAGAAATTTCCGAGCGTCTGAATATAAGTACCAGAACAGTGCATACGCATCGACTGAATTCCTACAAAAAATTAGATGTTCACAGCACTTCAGACTTAGCCCCAATCGCGGCTCTGTATAGAAGCCGCAAAATAACTCTGTGAAAAATCCGTTTCATCGATTCAGACAGGCTAAAAGATATTTTTTTTGAAGAGAATTTGATAATTCTCAAATTGCTTAAGCAATCAAAAAATAAAAATAACCTTGTTTCCACAAGGAGATTGCAAAATGCATACCAAATTATTACTCACAGCCTCTATTGCGCTTGCCTTAGCCGGCAATTGCTTCGCTGCCGTCAAAGACGGTTCCTACACGACTACCGTCACCGGACACAATGCTCCGTTAACGGTTACTGTTGACAGCAAAAACGGAAAAATCAGTGACATCTCCGTCAAAGATTTAGAGAGCCCGGGTGTCGGTAAAGTTGCGATTAAACAACTTTCTGCCGAAATCAAAGATCATCAAACAACCAAACTCGACAAAATCAGCGGCGCCACTATTACCAGTTTCTCTCTTCTCGGCGCTGTGAAACAGTGTCTGAAACAAGCCGGCGCACAAGGCGACGAATTCAATAAACCGCTCCCTGCCGCAGATAAATCTCCTATCAAAGACAATGCCGACGTTGTTATTGTCGGTGGCGGCGGAGCGGGACTTGCCAGTGCAGTTTCTGCTCTGCAGAACGGTGCAAGCGTCATCATTGTTGAAAAACTCGGTTTCTTGGGCGGTTCCACGAACGTCTGCGGCGGTGCCCTGAATGCTTCCGGTACCAAATACCAGAAGGCGCTTGGCATTGAAGATAATCCTCAGAAACATTTCGAACAAACGATGAAAGGCGGCCACAATGTCAGCGATCCTAAACTCGTCAAAGTCTTAGCCGACAACGCGCCTTCAGCACTTCTTTGGCTCGAAAGCATGGGTCTGAAGTTCAACCCGAAAGTCGGCGCAGCAACCGGCGCCCTGTTCCAAAGAAGTCATTATCCTAATCCGGCCGGCGGCAACACCTACGTTCAAGTGTTAGAAAAACAACTGCAAAAATACGGTAAGGACAAACTTCGTGTGTATTTGGAATCTCCGGCAACCGAACTGATCATGAAGGACGGCAGAGTTGTCGGAGTCAAGGCTGACAACCACGGCAAACCACTCACGCTGATGGCTAAGAACGGGGTCGTTATCACGACAGGCGGTTTCGGATCCAATGTTGAATTCCGCCAGAAAGTGAATACCGGCGTATGGAAAGAAGCTGATCTCGGCAAAGAAATCGGCTGCTCCAATATCGGCGTAGCTGCTCAAGGCCAAGGTCTCCAGCTGGCACAGAAAGCCGGAGCCGAATTGATCGGTCTTTCCGACATTCAGGTTCATCCGAACGGCTCTCCCGGAACCGGCTTGATGCTTGACATCAAGACCTCCGGCAGAAACCGCTTGTTCATCAATACCAACGGCGACAGATTTGTGAACGAAGGCGCTGCCCGTGACGTGCTTTCTAAAGCTGTTTTCGCTCAGCCCGGTTCCACCTACTGGCTAGTCCAGAACAAACTTCGTTATCCGGATGAAAACGCCATTGACCTTCTGAGCGGAAGAACCATGCGCGATATGCTTGCTCAGGGCAGAGTAAAGAAAGCCGCCAACCTGGATGAACTTGCCAAGATTATCAATGTTGATCCCAATCGCTTAAAGGCAGCCATTGAAAGCTACAACAAGGTCGCTCGCCACGAAGTCGAAACCGATCAATTCGGATTCAAGGCCAACCATACAGACGACCGTCCGATGACCGAAGGTCCGTGGTACGTCGCCAGAAAGGTTCCGACCATTCACCACACAATGGGCGGCATCCATATTGATACCGGCGCCCACGCCGTTAATGCCAACGGACAGCGCATTCCCGGACTTTATGCAGCCGGCGAAGTTACTGGCGGTATTCACGGAGCTAACCGTCTAGGCGGAAATGCCGTGGCCGACTTAATGGTGTTTGGCCGCATCGCGGGTAAGAACGCAGCAGAAGCTAAATAATTCAGCTTCAAAAATAACTAAGAATTCTCCTTGTTCATGAGTGGACAAGCCGCCGGTTCTCAGAAAAATCTTCTGAGAACTGGGCGGCTTATTTTTTAGGTACAGACTGCTTAAAGTTTGGTCTTTTGAAGCCATAGCTGCGGCAGAACTGCTAATTCGTGATAAACATGCTCTAAAAAATCCCGAGCGGCGCTGAGCTGTTCGGGATTCTCGTTGAAGAACGAATTACTATTTGACAACAATCAGTTCGTACTGCGGATTGCCCATATTCTTTTCTGCCATGGCAGAGAGCTGACGAAGACCGTGGCGACTTTGGATTCTTTCAATGACGTCTTTTCCGTCAGGTGCCGCAAAGACTAGGTCGCAGGAGGCCTGATCAATAGCCAACAGGTCGTTAGACGCCAAGATGCCGATGTTCTTCATCGTCGGTTTCTGAGCGCTGGTACCTGCACAGTCGCAGTCAACACTCATGTTTCTCAGAACATTGATGAAGGTAATGTGTTTGCCGAAGTGATTGATCACTGCCTGAGCAGAATCAGCCATCAACTCCATGAACGTGTCTTTTACCGGCATAGCTCCGAAGTTAGGTGCCCCGGTCATACTGGCCCCATGCACTTGACGTTTGCCGACTTGACCGGAAGCGCAGCCGATGGCGATGTTCTTCATCGAGCCGCCGAAGCCGCCCATGGCGTGACCTTTAAAGTGAGTCAACACCAACATAGAGTCGTAATCGACGAGGCCTTTGCCCATCGCGACTTCTTTGAGATGGAATCCGTCACGAACCGGCAGATTGACATCACCGTGCTCATCCATGATATCGACAGGGCAGAATGTCCAGCCGTTAATTTCAAGGGTCTTTCTATGGTCGGCAGTGTTTTCTCTTCCGCCGCCGTAAAGCGTGTTCGTTTCAACAATCGTGCTGTTAGGAATCGTCTTTTGCAGAGCCTGAACCATGTCGCGCGGGAGAATATTCGGTCCGTGTGGTTCGCCGGTATGCAGCTTGATCGCTACTTTTCCGTAGATTTCTTCGTTGACCAAGTTGTAAAGCTTGATCAATGAGGCAGCATCAATAACGGGAGAAAAATAAACCTTCGCTACAGAGCCTTCAACCTTTTGTCCCGTGACATTCTTAGAGCCGATAACGGGTGTCTTTTGAACTAAAGGAAGTTGTTCGACAGCAGCGGCCGAAGAAACAGCGGACACAGAACCGTCCAAAGCCAATACGGCAGCAGCCGCACCTTTGAGCATTCCTCTTCTAGAGATACGAGACTTTTCCATACGAGTTTCTCCTTCTTATCTAAGCCGATACTTAAATTTTATTGGCTTTTTATAAAAATCCTTTTGCCAATTAATACCGATTTTTTATGGATATTTATAAGAAAATTGAAGCAGTTAACCGTAGATAATTACTTTTGAACTGCTCATTCATGAGGCGATCCGGCCGGCCAATAAAAAATCTCGGAGGACCTTTCGATCGACCGAGATTTTGTTCCGTCAGTAATTACTGACCGGCTATTAATAGCCTAAGGATTTCAGCACTTGAGCGTCATCGCCCCAGCCTTTACGAACACGTACCCAAACTTCGAGGTAAACGTTCTTGCCGAGCATCTTGGAGATGTCTTCACGAGCCAGGCGTGAGATTTCACGCAGTTTGGCGCCCTTCTCACCGATCACAATGCCTTTATGGCTTTCGCGGTTGACTAAAAGGGTTGCGAAGATTCTTGCCTGATCATCGGTTTCCTCCCATTTATCGATCATGACGGCAATACCGTACGGCAGTTCGTCACCCAACAAACGGAAGGCTTTTTCACGAATAATCTCAGCCGCTAAGAAGCGCGGAGATTTATCGGTGTAGATGTCATCTTCGTAAAGCTTGTCGCCTTCAGGCAGATACTTACGAATCACGTCAAGCAGAACGTCCAGCTGACGGGTCTTTTCGGCGCTGACCGGAACCACATCGGCAAACGGGAACTTCTCCATGGATTCCTTGATCAAAGGAAGCATGGCCTGACTTTCTTTAACTTCGTCTGTCTTGTTGATCGCCAAAATCACGTTCTTGGCGTCTTTGCTCAGAAGGTTCAGGACAACCTGATCTTCAGGACGCCAGCCGGTGGCTTCAATCACCATGACGACAGCATCAACATCGGACAAACTCGAGCGGACGGACTGATTCATACGAGCCAGAAGTTCGGATGAATGCTTCGTCTGAAATCCCGGTGTATCGACGAACAGGTACTGAGCATTATCAGTGGTCAAAACGCCCATGATCCGATCACGAGTCGTCTGGGGTTTCTTGCTGGTAATACTGACCTTTTCCCCGACCAGCGCGTTGATCAGCGTGCTCTTGCCGACGTTCGGACGGCCAATCACTGCAACATAACCGCTGCGGAAGTCTTCAGATTTTTCAGTCTCTTTATTTTCACTCATAAACTTAGCCTTTCAAATTTCTAATGGCTTCGCTATCCAGAGCTTTCTGAGCTGCATCCTGTTCTGCCTGACGGCGAGATTTGCCCACGCCCGTCAGTGAGATTCCGAGGTCGGGGATATCGACCCGAACTTCAAATTCCTGATCATGAGGCGCACCTCTGATCTCGACGATGTCATAAAGAGGCAATCCGAAGTGCATCCTTTGGAGCACCTCCTGCAGATTCGTCTTGGCGTCCTTACCGAGCGTAGTGGGTGTCAGCTGGCTGAGCATCGGCTCATACAAGCGAATAATCACAGTTTGCGCCTCTTCAAAGCCGCCGTCGGTGAAAACCGCCCCAAAAATGGCCTCAACTGCGTCGGCAATAGTTGACGGACGATGATTTCCGCCGGTGTGTTTTTCACCAGCACCGACCTTGAAGAAATCGGAGATGCCGATTCGCTCGGCAATTTCTGCTAAGGCAGACTGCCTGACAAGATTGCTTCTGACACGGGATAAAGACCCCTCATCAAAATGTTTATCTTTTAAAAACAAAGCGTTCCCGATCACGCAATTCAGGACCGAGTCGCCTAAAAATTCCAGACGTTCGTTGTGTTCCGCACTGAAAGAACGGTGCGTCATGGCGCGGCGCAGAAGCTCTTTGTTCTTGAACGTATAACCGATTCTTTCTTCTAAGACTGTTAAAGGAAGCATGGGAGATCCTTTTAATTGAAGAAACCGATGCGGCTCGGTTTCGAGACGTTCATCCAAACCATAAAGGCTCGGCCGACTAAATTCTTTTCAGGTACAAAGCCCCAGTAACGGCTGTCCTCGGAGTTGTCGCGGTTGTCGCCCATGACAAAGTACTTGTCTTTAGGCACCGTGCAGACCAGACCGCCGGGAACGTAGTCGCAGGCTTTCGGGTCAGTGTGGCTCGAGAGCGGATAAACACTGGAGGGTGCTCTCGGATTGAGAAGCAGATGGTGCTCGGTCTTATCGAGTTTTTCGAGGAACTCTTCTAACGACTGCATCTTAGCTTCATCGTAGTACTCACCGATTTCGCCGATAGGAACGGGTTTGCCGTTAATAGAAAGCTTCTTGTTGATGTATTCGATCTTATCGCCCGGTAAACCGATCACGCGCTTGATGTAATCGATGTTTTCGTTGGGCGGATAACGGAACACAACCACGTCTCCGCGTTCGGGTTCACCGATCGGAAGAATCTTGGTGTTGAGCACCGGCAGTCTCAGACCGTACTGATACTTGTTCACCAGAATCATGTCGCCGGTTTCCAGCGTCGGCATCATCGAGCCGCTCGGAATACGGAACGGCTCAAAGAGGAAGGAACGCAGGATAAAGATGAAGAAAATCACCGGGAAGAAACCGGCCGTGTATTCCAGCCATTTCGGACGGTCTGTCGAGGCCTGAACAATCGCATTTCTTGCGGCAACGACCGTCTGCTCCCCTCTGCGCAGGGATTCGGCATTATCGCGGTCAAACTCAGTCAGTTCGTCCTGGGCGACGGCACGGCGTTTCGGAGCCCAAATAAAAACATCCAATACCCAAAGAACGCCCGTGAAGACGGTCAAGAGAAAAAGGATTAAAGAAAAAGTCATTTCAAATCATCCGATTGAGGGGTTGTTATTTATCGTCTTGCTGAAGGATGGCAAGGAAGGCTTCCTGCGGGATCTCCACAGTACCGACCTGTTTCATACGTTTCTTACCGGCCTTCTGTTTTTCCAGAAGTTTGCGTTTACGCGTAATGTCGCCGCCGTAGCACTTCGCCAAAACGTTCTTACGAAGCGCTTTGACGTTTTCTCGTGCAATCACATTCACGCCGATCGCCGCCTGAATGGCCACGTCGTACATCTGACGCGGAATGATGCTGCGCATCTTGGTCACGATTTCGCGGCCGCGTGCTACTGAATTGGCACGGTGAACGATCGAGGACAAAGCGTCGACTTTATCGCCGTTAATAAGAATGTCGATCTTGACCACGTCGGCGGCACGATACTCTTTGAACTCATAGTCCATAGAAGCGTAGCCGCGTGTTAAGGATTTCAGCTTGTCGAAGAAGTCAAGCACGATTTCAGCAAGCGGCAGGTCATAGTGCAGGTGAACCTGACGGCCGTGATAGGCCAAGTCGAGCTGGACACCGCGCTTCTGATTGCACAGTGTCATAACAGCACCGACGTACTCATCGGGCACGAAGATCGTCACGGAGTCAATCGGCTCACGAATTTCAGCGATCTTGTCAACCGGCGGCAGCTTGGACGGATTTTCTACGTGAATGACTTCGCCGTTGCGGAGAAGAACTTCATACACGACGCTCGGAGCGGTCGTGATCAAATCCATGTTGTATTCGCGCTCGAGTCGCTCCTGCACAATGTCCATGTGCAGTAAGCCGAGGAAGCCGGCACGGAAGCCGAAGCCCAAGGCCTGAGAAACTTCCGGTTCGAAGTGCAGCGCAGCATCGTTGAGCTGTAGTTTAGTTAAAGCATCGCGAAGTGCATCGTACTGGTTGGATTCCACCGGATAGAGACCGGCAAACACCTGGCTCTTCGCTTCTTTAAAACCGGGAAGTGCTTCTTCAGCGGGTTTGGCGGCATTGGTAACAGTGTCGCCCACACGAGCGTGTTTCAGCTCTTTAATACCGGCAACCACAAAACCTACCTGTCCGGCAGAGAGCTCGGATTTGGTCTGAGACTTCGGTGTGAACACACCGACCTGCTCAACCAAATGGTTGGCGCCGGTAGCCATTAAACGAATCTTGTCTTTAGGTTTGATCGTACCGTTGACAACACGAACCAGCATGACAACGCCGACGTAATTATCAAACCAAGAGTCAATAATCAGCGCCTGCAGCGGAGCGGCAGGATCGCCCTGAGGTGCCGGAATCCGCTCAACCACACGCTCGAGAATCTCATCGATACCCATGCCGGTTTTTGCGGACGCTTCAATGGCGTCTGTTGCATCCAGACCGATCACATCTTCGATTTCTTCTTTAGCCTCATCCGGGTTCGCGCTCTGCAAGTCCATCTTGTTGAGAACCGGAAGAACTTCTACACCGAGTTCAATCGCGGTGTAGCAGTTAGCCACGGTCTGGGCCTCAACGCCCTGTGTTGCGTCCACTACGAGAAGCGCGCCTTCGCAGGCGGACAAGGAACGGCTGACTTCATAGCTGAAGTCGACGTGTCCCGGGGTATCAATCAAATTTAATAGATAGGTCTGACCGTCTTTAGCCTTATAGTTCAGCGTTGCTGTCTGGGCTTTGATCGTAATGCCTCTTTCCTTTTCCAGATCCATAGAGTCCAGAACCTGGGACTCCATTTCGCGCTCGGAAAGACCGCCGCAGCGTTGAATTAAACGATCGGCGAGGGTGGATTTTCCATGATCGATATGCGCGATGATGGAAAAGTTTCTGATCTGCTTCATAGCAATCCTTTGACATCAAACGTTTTGGTGTCAAAACGAAAAACAAAAAGCACTGATATTTTTGTGAGAGTGATCGCAGTCAAAACCCGAAGTCGCTCACAGAAATAGTCAAATGCACCAATAACTTAGTTTTTAACTAATTCCGCGGAATTCCCCGTGCGTAAGCGCGGGGATGGATAGCGGACGGCCGAATGTCAATTCGGCCGTTGATTTTTATGTATCTCTTGATAATAGCAGTTGTGGCGCCGTTTCTGACAGAGATTAAAAAGTAACTTTTTGTCCAAAAACGTTTGCCCCAAAGCATCCTTCGAATCTGATTGAAGAATTCTTGACGAATTTTCAGAGAGGATATCCTTATGTTCCCGTGTGTCAACTGGCCAAGGGTATTTATTTGTTTAAATAAAAGTTCCACATTCTAATTCGACTTTTAAAAGCCGTTCGAAGAATTACGGATCAAGATTCTTTCAAAGGCACTGGACTAAAATAATTCTTATCCAATAAATAGTTAAAGATATTTCTTGACCATTACGGTTTGCTTAACTTAAATAAATTGCCACCCTTGCCGACAAAATTTTCAAGCACAGAAGATCCTCCGGGACCGGCTGTCATAGCTTAAATTGTGAGTCCAACAAGCCTAATTTTCACAGATGATTGGCGTCAGTTACATTAAAAAATCAAAGTTATTATGGTTTTCTTATTCGGCTTCTATCCTGCGTAGGAGGTTCCATCGGCAGCAGCCATGATGAGTAACCAACCTCAGATCCTATTTTGACTCTCAGCATCTTTGGTGCTTGTCGTTTTTTCAGGCCTTTCTGAGGCCGGCGTAACCGGTTTTACATCTGTCTATTGACTTAACTCATGTTCTGTTCTTATTCGTTCTGCTCTAGGCCGTTAGGATTGTCATTTGCTTAAAGCTTTCGCCTTTGTTTGCCATTGCCCAAACTTGTCGAGCAAGCTTGTTCGCAATTGCTATCACAGCGACTTTCTTAGGTTTTCTTCTCAAAATACCTTCTATCCAGGGTGACTTATTCTTATATCGCGTTAACGCCTGAGCACACTCAACAAATACGGCCCTGGATTCGCTGTCGCAATTGAATTTCGAGGGTATGCCGATAACAACATTTTTTCCCCCTGAGCCTCGGCTTCTTGGCGCTAGTCCGATGTAGGCAGCAAATTGGCGGCCATTTGCAAAAATGTCCGGGTCACAAAGTAATACGCAGAGCATTGCTGCCGTGAATGGACCGACTCCGGGAGTTTTGAGAAAATTCTCATAGTTTTTACAGCCTCGAGCCAATTGTTCGATTTCTCGATCTAATCTTTTTTGTCTTTCTGTCTTTGTCTTAATAGATTCAACTGTTGTCCGGAGTTCTTCTGCAACTAAGGGAGAAACACCTCCTCTTTCCTTCAAGTTAACCAGGGCAGAAGAAATGCCTTTGTTAAACGCAGCTACAGACCTTCCCATCACAATGCCATACTCGGCTAGAAGACCTCGGACATGATTGATTTCCTTGATCCTATCCTTCGCTACTTGAGAGCGGATTCTTCTGAGTGTTTGCAAGTCGCGAATTTCTGTTGACTTTACTGGGACACGTCTGACTCCGTTGAACATTGCCTTATAAATTCCGATTGCATCGTTGTGGTCATTCTTCTGACCCGAGACAAATGGTTTGACGGCCTTGGGCGACATTAAGTGCACTTCATGTCCCATAGCCTCAAGCTTTCTGGCCCAATCCTGAGAAGCACCGCAGGCTTCCATCCCGATAAGGCATTTACTCCTGTTTCTGAAGAAATCGAGGAACTCTGCTCTTTTGACCTGTCTGTCGGTTATTTCTCCGTCTTCAGTGACAAAGTGAATCTGCATGATTTTTTTAGCTAAATCCACGCCCGCAAAACCCGAGTATTGTGTATGATTGTCCATGAGGAGCTCCTTTTAATATCTTTCGATTGCTCGTCGAAAAAGCATATATGGTCGCATCCGCGAGGATTGACGCCGCAGAGGTTGTACCTCAGGAGTTCCTCACTTCGCCACTCCTAAGCCCACCTTAGCAACCCCTTCCTATTCATTTCCTCTAGTGCCGGTTCGCTCTTTAAAGCACTCAAAAGAGAATTTATTACTGACAGCTTTTGAATACGGTTGGCTGCACCGATTTATGCATTTCGTCTAACTACGTTAATGAAAAACAAAAAAGCCTCTTTGCTTTTAACTCAGGCTCTTGAATGAGTCAAGAAACCGTGAAATAGGCTGTAACGGAACGAAGCGAGGTTACAGCCTTATGTCGCGAAAGTTCTTGACTCCTGAAGATGAATACGCTGTGAGTAGGACGGTTAAGGCATCCGAAGCCTTAACCGTCTTACAGACTCATGCGTTAAGAATTTACAATCGCGGTTATTTGGAAATTGTTAAAGAGCAATGCCGTAACCAAGATGTTTTATTGCGGATTAAGCTTTAATTTCCAAGCGTGTGAGCTTTTGATTTTCTTCATCCTCACTGGTTTGTCGTAAAGGCACGGGAACATTATCGTTGTTTTTAGTTTACGCACTAAATTTGATAGACAAATCGTTGGAGGGTAAGAGATCAATAGATGAACGTGATCTTCCTCCCCGGAACATTCCAAAAGCCTGACTCGATCACGCCGGCACACTTCCGAAAAAATTTCTTTGAGCCTTTCGATCATTGATGAAATAACTTTTCGTCTGTAAGCTACTACGAAGATCAACTGAGCTTTGAGATTGAAAACACAATGAGAACCGGAAGATAACTGCATATGATTCAAAAAGTCGAGCGACACGTTATTCGTAAAAACAATGCTAACTGGCAAGCCTGCCATAAGCTTTGTTCATTGTCGCGCAAGCTCGGCAACTGCGCAGTCTATCTACTTAGACATCGAGTCTTTGAAAAGGCGTCTGTATTGACACGCAAAGAACTTGATACGGAACTCAGGCATCGATACGGCAGTGACTATCGAGCTATGCCGTCGGCTGCCTCCGCGCAAAGACAAGGACAAGTCATAGCCAAACAGTTCAAAGGCTTTGCCAAGGCGGCTGTTGAATACTCGAAGCATCCTGAGAAGTTTCAAGGAAAGCCTCGCTTACCGGGTTATAAGAGAAAATATCGGACATTCTATGTCGGCCGCAACGGCTATCAAATCCGCGATTACCGACTGACGATCACGGGAGGAAAAGATATTGGTTTTTCTCCTATACGTGTAGTTTGCTGCGAACATCAGGAGTTCAACGCCAAAGCGGAGGAAGCAGTTACGGGTGACCTGAGAATTATTCCGATGGGAAATACATTCGTTGTAGAGCTGGCTTATCATGTCGATAAGGAGGAGTGTAACAATCCAAAAAGCATTTCTTTGAATCCGAATGAAGCTTTGTGCTGTGATTTAGGCATTGATAATTTTGCAACTTTCGTTTCGACCAAACCCGGAGTAAGACCGTTTTTGGTCAAGGGCAAAATACTTAAGAGCATCAATCAGCGGTACAACAAACAAGTCGCCGAACTGAAAAGCAAAAAACACTATGAGCACATCCAAATAAAAGGAGTCAAGCGTTATTGGCAGCTCCAAGACTTGATGCACAAGGCCAGTCGCCTGGCTGTCAACTTCTGTCTTGCGCATGATTTGGGTCGTATAGTCATCGGAACAAACAGGAACTGGAAACAGAGAGTCAACCTTGGCAAACGCAACAATCAGAATTTCGTAATGCTGCCGCATGCTAAGTTTATTGAGATGGTTCGGTACAAGGCTGAAGAATATGGCATCCAAGTGACAGTGCGAGAGGAGAGTTACACCTCTAGGGCCAGTGCAATGGACTTCGATGAAATTCCTGACTTCGATCCAAAGGAAAGAAAACCAGCGATTTCCTTCTCTGGGAAGAGGATCAAACGCGGCCTCTATCAGTCATCAAAAAGACATTTGCTCAATGCCGATATCAACGGCGCAGCAAATATCGGCCGAAAAGAACTCGGGGATGAGTGGCTCAAAAAGCTGCTCGAACTCGATGGGGGCGTCTTTGTGGACACGCCCGCAGTTGTCCGAAACCTGCATGAATGTGTAGGTGTTCGTCAGTTGCTAAAAATGGGAGCTCGCTCCCATGAAACCGCGCACGTAAGTGCGCGGTAGTTCATATGGGATATTTTAGCTAACTTTAAACGGCCTCCTGACGCAAAGTTATCTACGAATTATTGCCGTTTTGCGTAGCTTCGAGGTCACGCAAAAAGAAAAAGACCGCCGAAGCGATCCTTTTCCCAAAGCGAATCGTTTGCTTAGATCTGTCCGAAAATCAGAGATCCGTTTGTTCCGCCGAAGCCAAAGGAATTCTTCATGGCATAGCGCATCGGCATCTCACGAGCAACATTGGCGCAGTAATCCAGATCGCATTCCGGATCCTGATTGAAAATATTGATCGTGGGAGGAGAAACTTGATTCTTCAGTGCCAGAACTGTAAAAACGGATTCGATCCCGCCGGCGCCCCCCAAGAGGTGACCGGTCATAGACTTGGTGGAGTTGACCACGAGCTTCTTCGCATCGTCACCGAAAGCCAGTTTGATGGCATTGGTTTCATTAACGTCACCGACAGATGTGCTGGTTCCGTGGGCATTCAGATACTGGATATCCGACGGGTTCAGGCCGGCCTGGCGCATCGCGTTCTTCATGCAGCGCATGGGGCCCTCGGCACTCGGTGTTGTAATGTGATGCGCATCGGCAGAAAGACCGTAGCCGACGATTTCGGCATAAATCTTGGCACCGCGCTTTTTGGCGTGTTCGTAGTCTTCAAGAATCAGAACACCGGATCCTTCGCCCAGCACAAAACCGTCGCGGTCTTTATCGAACGGACGGGATGCCGTTGTCGGATCATCGTTTCTGCGGGAAAGAGCATGCATATTGTCAAAGCCGCCGATACCCAACGGGCAGACCGTGCTTTCCGCACCGCCGGCAACCATGACGTCCGCATCTCCGCGGCGAATCATCCACGCAGCTTCACCGATGCTGTGCAAGCCGGTTGTGCAGGCTGTGGAATAAGCCACGGACGGTCCCTGAAGATTGCGCATAATGGAGAGCTGCCCTGAAACCATGTTGGCAATCGCGCCGGGAATCAGGAACGGAGAGATGCGTCGTTCGCCTCTTTCCATATACGACTGATAGTTCTGGCAGATAATCGGCAAGCCGCCGATTCCGCTGCCGATGGCACAGCCCGCTCTCTCAGCTTCCTCGCCTTCAAAAGTCAGGCCGCTGTCATCCAGTGCCTGGACAGCTGCAGCAATACCTAATTGAATAAAACGGTCGAAACGCCGAGCTTCTTTTGCCGGGAGATATTTTTCGACTTCAAAATTTTTAACTTCACCGGCAATACGGCTGCCGAAAGAGGATGCATCAAATTGCGTAATAACGCCGATGCCGGACTTGCCGGCAAGGGCGTTATTCCAACTTTCTTCGACCGTGTTGCCGATTGGGCTAACCATGCCCAATCCGGTAACAACCACACGACGCATTCAGGAGCTCCGTTCGGCCTTTAATTAAGCCTTCTTGTGAGCTTCGATGAAATCGATAGCGTCCTGAACGGTCTGGATCTTTTCCTGCTGGTCGTCAGGAATTTCGATGCCGAACGTGTCTTCAAGAGCCATGACCAATTCAACGGTGTCAAGAGAGTCTGCACCGAGGTCGGAGATGAAAGCGCTTTCATTCTTGATATCGGCTTCATTGATGCTGAGCTGTTCAGCGACGACCTTCTTAACCTGTTGTTCAATATTGTCCATTTAAAAACCTCTTTTCTAGAGTGAAAAAAATTATTCATAGCCCCATCTCGGGCCTAATTTTGGCATTTTATCAGAGCCGCAGTAACGTGAACGGCCGAAAATAGCCGTTGTTACATCCTCATGCCGCCGTTAACTTCAATGACCTGACCGGTGATATAGGCAGCTGCGCTGGAAGCCAGGAACACCACGGCTTCGGCAACATCATCTGCAGAACCTAAGCGTCCGAGCGGAATCTGTGCAAGAAGAGCTTGCTTCTGCGCATCGTTCAGCGCGTCGGTCATATCGGTTGCGATAAATCCGGGCGCAACGCAGTTGACGGTAACACCGCGGGAACCGATTTCTCTGGCGATGGATTTGCTCATAGCGATCGTACCGGCCTTGGCGGCAGCGTAGTTCGCCTGGCCGGCATTGCCCATCATGCCAACGATGGAGGCTATGTTAATGATGCGACCGTGACGGGCTTTCATCATGCCTTTGAGGCAGGCGCGGGAAAGACGGAATCCGCCTGTGAGATTCGTTTCGATCACTTCATCCCACTGAGAATCTTTCATACGCATGGAAAGCGTATCGCGAGTGATGCCGGCGTTGTTCACTAACACGGTAACGGAACCGAAGTCGGCTTCGAGCGCTTTCATGAAAGCGTCGGTACCTTCGCGGGCAGCAATATTTAAAACGCGGCCTTCGCCTTTGCCGCCGAGTTCCTGGATACGAGCGGAAATCTTTGCAGCGCCGGAGTCACTTGTTGCCGTGCCGATCACTGTGGCACCGGCTTTAACGCAGACGTCCAGAATGGCTGCTCCGATACCGCGACTGGCGCCGGTGACTAATACGATTTCGCCGGCGAGTGCGTCAGCTGTAAAAACGGACTGAGTCATGAATCATTTCTCCTGGTTTGCCGCAGCAGCTTCTTCTAAGGCTGCACGGCTGTTTAATGCTTTAGCAGTAATTCCTTTGGTGATGCGCTTGACCATTCCGGACAAAGCTGCTCCGGGACCGACTTCATAAATTTCCATGACGCCGGCCTCTTCCATCTTATGAACTGTATCGGCCCACAGAACCGGAGAGGCAACCTGAGCCGCCAGAACGTCGCGAATGGCGTCGGGTTCTTCGTGGATTTGGACGTCAACGTTATGTAAGACCGGCAGGAAAGGTTTCTGAAGGTCAACGGTTTTCAGCTTTTCTTCCATGGCAAGCGCAGCCGGTTTCATCAAAGAAGAATGGAACGGACCGGAAACATTCAGTTTGATAGCGCGCTTAGCACCGGCAGCCAAACTCTTTTCCATGGCTTCCTGAACAGCTGCAACGGTACCGGCAATCACGACCTGCCCCGGAGTATTGAAGTTAACGGCTTCGACAACGCCATTTGTAGCGCATTCAAGGCAGACGGTCTTCACTTGGTCGTCGGATAAACCGAGGATCGCAGCCATCGTACCTTCACCGACGGGAACCGCGGCCTGCATTTGTTCTGCGCGATAGCGAACCAGCTGCAGAGCATCCGTAAAGTCGAGCGCACCGGCAGCAACCAAAGCAGAGTATTCACCGAGGCTGTGGCCGGCGAGCAGATCCGGCTTGCGACCGCCTTCCTGGAGATAAAAACGATACATAGCAATCGAAGCGCAAACCAAGGCTGGCTGAGTATTGACCGTCAGGCTAAGCTCTTCAGCCGGACCTTCAGCAATCAACTTGGACAAAGCAAAACCTAAAGCCTCATCGGCTTCCTTGAGTGTTTCGCGAACAATCGGCTCGTCGGCTAAGGTTGAGAGCATTCCGACAGCCTGGCTTCCCTGACCGGGAAATACAAAGGCGATTTTTTTATCTTGCATTTTTCTTTTATTGACAATTAGAACTTGAGCAATACGGAGGCCCAGGTAAAACCTCCTCCGACTCCCTGCAGCAGAACGAGATCCCCGCGTTTCAGTCTTCCGGATCTGTGTGCTTTATCCAAAGCAAGCGGAACGCTGGCAGCAGATGTGTTTCCGTGCTGATTGACGGAAATCATCAGGTGTTCCTCATCAATACCGAGTTTTTCGCGAACCATATTCATGATGCGCAAGTTGGCCTGATGAGGAATATAAAGATCCACGTCGTTCGTAGCCAAGTTGGCTTTGGTCAGTACATTGCGAGCGCTTTCCGTCATTTTTTCTACCGCAGCCTTAAAGACCAAGCGGCCGTCCATGCGGATGAACGGATCACCGACGACTTTACCGCCGTCGATATGACTGTCTGCGGCCAGTACATGCACTCCGCGCGTGCCGTCTGCCTTCAGTTCAGAAGCCAAAATACCGGGCTCATCGGATTTTTCCAGAACCACAGCTCCGGCGCCGTCGCCGAACAAAACACAAGTTGTTCTGTCTTTCCAATCCAAAACACGAGACAGAGTCTCTGCACCGATCACCAAGACGCGCTTGGCAGAACCAGCACGAATCATTGAGTCAGCAATCGAAAGTGCATAGGCAAAACCGGAACAAACGGCCTGAATATCAAAGGCACCGGCGCCCGACGCACCGAGAATCGCCTGAACTTGGCAAGCCGTGCTCGGGAAAACGGAATCCGGAGTGGTCGTCGCGACAATAATCAGATCAATTTCGTCAGGAGAAAAACCACCTGCTTCCAAGGCCTGTTTTGCAGCCTCGGAGGCCAAATAAGTGGTGGACTCTTCACCGGAAGCAAGATAGCGCTGTTCGATGCCCGTGCGGGTACGGATCCATTCGTCGCTCGTCTCGACACCGATTTTGGCTAAATCCTGAGCCAACTCTTCATTGCTTACCGCTCTCTTCGGAAGAAAACTTCCGGTGGAGGCGATACGAGAAAAACAATTTTCCGACACTGGGAAATCCTCTAAATAACTATGAGCGACAGATTACTTTAATTAGGACTTGCGAATACAAGCAGAAAACCCGTATTACACACAAATACAAATTTTCCGCAGAAAAACAAAAAGCTCTCCGAAGAGAGCTCTGCAGAATGTCTTTAGACTCGATCGCCGCACCGTCCGTCGTGGGTCTCAGATGAGAGCGATCCGGGTCAGTGAAGACTTATTCCTGGTCGTCAGCCTTAGTAGCGATGACTTTCTTACCACGGTAAAAACCGGTGGCAGAAATGTGATGACGACGGTGAACTTCGCCGGTTGTCGGTTCGACAGCCAGAGGCGGGTTCGTCAGAAAATCGTGAGCACGGTGATTGCCGCGCTTGTTGGTCGATTTCTTATTTTGCTGAACAGCCATGGTAACCCCACGTAAATTAAAATCTAACTTTCAAAATCGAGCGGGCAACAGTTACGCTTCCGCTCCTGGAAAATCAGGCATTCTACACTAACCTTAGACCTTACGCAAACCTTTGAGATCTTTGAGTTTTGCAAAAGGATTCGGCTTCTGAACTTCGTCTTTTGACTCTTCAGGTCCGTCGGTCTGACAGCCTTCTTCGTGAGCCGGAACCAAGGGAAGAGAAAGAATCAGTTCTTCTTCAATCCAGTCGGCAATATTGAGCTTGTCGCTGCCGACGATGACTTCGGTGTCATCATCTTCGTCGATCGGAATCGAATCGGCTTCTTCTTCGCTCTTAGCGAAGCGGAAAGCAACTTCTCTCTCAATCTTGAAATCCATCGGTTTCGTGCAGCGATTGCAAACCAAAGGAACAACGGTCGCGAGTTCCATGACGGCGCCGGGCCATCCCTTTTTAGCCGTCATTCCGCAGATTCGGTATGTCACGGTTCCTTCGGTCGGAAGAATCATGTCTTTTAAGCGCGGAAGATCCGACAATTTTGCCTGCCCTTCGATGACTTTCTTATCTCTGGCCAGGTCATAAGCATTCACATAGTCGGTTTGTTTTAGGTATGCGGACATTGAATTTCTCTCTTTCTGCGATAAGCACTGAACTAGAATAGTCTCTTTCAAGTTTGAGTGCTTTTAGGAACGACCCAATTATGGACAACAAAGCCGCATTAATTTTAGGTTCAAGTTCTCCTTTCCGACGCGAGCTTTTAGAGCGTCTCCAGATCCCTTTCACTACCTGCTCTCCCGACGTCGATGAAACGCCGCTCAAAGGAGAAAGCCCGAAGGATCTCTCACTGCGCCTTTCCGTACTGAAAGCTCAGGCAGTTGCCGCCCAGCATCCGCACTGCGTGGTCATCGGCTGTGATCAGGTCTTGGAATTAAACGGTCGTCCGGTCGGAAAACCCGGCAATTTCGAAAACGCCTTCAAGCAGCTCTCCAAGATGTCCGGTCAGACCGTTACATTCCATTCTGCCATGACCGTCATTGACGCCAAAGGAAATCTGCAGAGCACGGTCGTCCCGACATTTATCCGTATGCGCAATCTGCCTCCGGAAGGCATTCGTGAGTACCTTGAACGCGAGAAGCCTTTCAATTGCGCCGGATCAGCCAAAATTGAAAAACTTGGTATCGCCTTAGTCGCCGAGTGCAAATCCGACGATCCGACCGCCATCATCGGACTGCCGCTGATTGAATTGACGACTATGCTTGCTCAGGCCGGCATTCACGTTCTTCCGGAGCTTAACTGATGAATAAAGGAAAGCTCTTCATGCTGCCGGTCCCTATCGCCGATGGGGTACTGAACGACACACTGCCCGAACACACGATTCAAACGGCTCGTGAACTCAAGTTCTTTTTAGCTGAGAACGCCAAGTCGGCAAGAGCTTTCCTGAAATTCTGCGGCCACCCATCGCCTATAGCCTCGCTTTCTATTGAAGAAATCGGGCATCGTCCGGATTCTGCAAAGGTACGAGGCTGGCTCAAGCCTGCATTGGAAGGAAACGATATCGGCATTGTGAGCGAAGCCGGATGTCCGGGCGTCGCGGATCCAGGCGCACAAATCGCTGCGGAAGCTCATAAGCTTGGTATCCGCGTCGTACCGCTCGTCGGACCGTCTTCTATTCTTTTAGCTTTAATGGCTTCCGGTATGGACGGACAGCATTTCCGTTTCTGCGGCTACCTTCCGATTAAAGAGCCTGCCCGCACCAATGCAATTAAAGATCTTGAAAGAAAGAGCGCTTCTTCGGAAGGAGAAACTCAGCTCTTCATCGAAACACCCTACCGCAACAGCGGCATGCTCGCCGATCTTGTTAAAAACTGCGCGCCTACGACGCTTATTCTCGCGGCCACAGACATCTCCGGGCCGGAAGAGCGCATTCGCACGTTCTCCGCAGCGGATTGGAAAAAACAAGATTTGTCGCTCCCTAAGCTTCCGACTGTCTTCGGAATTCTCGGTGCTAAGCGAACTCGTCGAGCTTAGTCTTGAGCTCAGCCATGGTGCTGACAATAGCGTCGGGCCCGTAAGCCTCCAGACGCTCTATCGGCGCCGCACCCCACGTCACAGCAATCGTGCGGACTCCGGCCGCTTTGCCTAGCTTAATATCGTGCTCAGTGTCGCCGATCATCACAATCTCGTCCATTGTGAGCCCGTTTCTTTCAAGCAGAGTATTCAGCATTAGAGGGTCGGGTTTTGGGAGCGCTTCATCGGCTGTGATGGAATCATCAAAATAATCCCACACATTCATCCGATTAACGATTCTTGAGAGGCCCTTGCGGCTTTTACCGGTTGCAATCGCGGTTTTGATGCCGGCGTCTTGAAGTTCACACAGAAGTTCCAAAACGCCCGGAAATAACTTCAGAGAAGGATCGCTCTGAAGAAAATAGCGCACGTAAATGTCTTTGTAACGACCGTACTCGCTTTCAGGAAGATCCGGCGCCACGATCGGAATGATGTCCTTGAAGCCTAACCCGATAATACTCTTTGCCGTCTCATAACTGACAGGCGCAATCCCGATTTCTTCATTTGCCAACTGGATGCCGCGGGCAATCGCAGGAACTGAATCAACTAAGGTGCCGTCAAAGTCAAAAACGGCCATCTTCAGAGCGTGCATTCTTCTTTTTCCTGATTTAGTAGGTTTGAGGACTGAGCTATTTATTCTGAGCCTTTCTTTGCTCTAAAACCTCAATGAGCTCTACACAATCTTTAGGAAGCGGAGCTTCAATCTCGAGTTCCTCTCCTGTAATCGGATGATGAAAACGAATCTTGCCTGAGTGCAGGAACATCCGTTTGAACGGCACACCCAGCGAACCGTGGGCAACTTCATCATTAAATGCGAAATCGCCATACTTCTCGTCTCCGACCAGCGGGAAGCCTAACTCTGCTGCATGCACCCTAATCTGATGGGTACGGCCGGTGAGAAGATCGACTTCAACTAAAGAAACCGGTCCGAAACGTTCTTTCAATCTAAATATAGAGTGGCTCGAAAGCCCGTTTTCCGGATCAACGCGCACACGACGCTCTCCCGAGGGCGTGACGTACTTAAAAAGCGGAAACTTCGCGTGCTGACGATCGTTCTGCCAATCCCCTTTAACCAATGCCTGGTAGGTCTTGTGCATCTCTCCTTCGCGGATCATTTCATGGAGTCGCACCAAAGCTTTCCGAGTTTTAGCCAGCACCAATACGCCGGAAGTCCCTCTGTCCAAGCGATGGACGAGTTCTAGGAACGGAAGTTCCGGGCGGCTCGCTCTCATTCGTTCGATCAGACCGTAAGAGATGCCGCTGCCGCCATGGCTTGCCATACCGGCCGGTTTGTCCACAACCATGATGTTTTGATCTTCAAAAAGAATCGGCGGCATTTCCGAGAGCTTCAAGGGAGGTGCCGAATGTTCGGATTCTTTTTCGGTATAGCGGATCGGCGGAATACGAACTTCGTCTCCGCTCTGCAGACGAGTGTCGACATGAGCTCGTCCTTTATTGACTCGGACCTCGCCGGAACGCACTACGCGGTAGATCAAAGATTTCGGCACGCCTTTAAGCTGTGAAAGCAGAAAGTTATCCAGTCTTTGACCGTCATTGCTTTCGTCAACCTTCTTGAAGATAACCTTCGGCTCGGCGGCTTTTCTTTCTTTCGGTTCTTGTGCCGATGTCTTCACCCTTGGTAAAGCAGTCTTTGGCTTTGGGCGCTGAGTGACCTTTCCGGTCGACGCGGAAATGTTTAAGTCTGCTAACAAATCTTTTCCGCTGCGGGTGCGGCTTTTCGCAGAAGTACGACCCTTTTTTGGGTCTGTTCGCTCATTATTTTGGCGAGATTTCATCATTTGTTCTAAAATCCTGTGCGAGAGGTTTGACCGTCAGAACAACTCGGCGCCGCAGGTTTGCGCGTCTGAAATCTGTCGGTTCAACTGTTCTCAATGACCTCCGCCGATTGTAATCTTTTGACGACAAACGGAATGCGATGCGTACCGATTCTAGGGTCTCTCCGCTTGAGCTGACCGATGATGAACGGAACACGCTAAACATCGTTTTTCGCAACGATGCCGGCAGGAGATTTTGTAATGAATGATAGGCGGTGCTCCGATTTTCGAATCGTCGCAGCTCGCCAATGGCCTTCGGGTCATTTGCTGTAAAGAATTTTTATTAACAAGGGGCGCAGCATCCGGTTGATGCGCGCACAAATTTTGGAACACATGCTGCACTCGTGCAGCAAAAGTATTGGAAAAAAGAGAGTGGCTTACCTCCGCTGTTTCGATCGGCCTGCCTATTCCTGCCTAACGGGAAGGGATAATTGTGCCTGCACTGCGGTCTCCTCTCTCGATTTTATAAAGCCTCCTGCGGACAATTTCCGCGATTCACTCAGGGAGATCCCTTTGCCCGTTCCACTTGTTCCGGAACCTGTTTGATATCTTTTCTCTACGGCACGCCTATGGTCCGCGTCAGTGACTGAGGAGTGCTTGATGAAGCGCATGTTATTTAACGCCACGCATGCTGAGGAGCTGCGTGTCGCTATTGTTGAAGGTCAGAAGCTCATTGATATTGATATCGAGTCTTCCGAACGTCAGCAGAGAAAGTCCAATATCTACAAAGGCGTAATCACCCGTATTGAACCGTCTTTGGAAGCATGTTTCGTCGATTACGGCGAAGAACGCCACGGTTTTCTCCCTTTTAAAGAAATTTCCCGCTCTTACTTCAAAGAAGGTGTTGATGTTCGCACTGCGACCATCAAAGAAGCACTCTCCGAAGGAACCGAGCTCATCGTTCAGGTTGAAAAAGAAGAACGCGGCAACAAGGGTGCGGCACTGACCACTTTCATTTCCTTGGCCGGTCGCTACCTCGTCCTTATGCCGAACAATCCTCGCGGAGGCGGTGTCAGCCGTCGTATCGAAGGCGAAGAACGCGAAGAGCTTCGTGAAAACATGTCCAAGCTCCCGACACCGAAAGGCATGAGCCTCATCGCTCGTACCGCTGGTATCGGCCGTACGGTCGAAGAACTCAAATGGGACTTTGATTACCTTCTCCAGCTCTGGCAGGCCATTGTTGAAGCTGCCACACCGCAGTATGAAGACACCGAAGGCAACTTCGTCACCGCTCCCGTCGGTCCTCTCGGCCAGAAATACGAACGCGTGAATCCGGCCCCCTTCCTGATCGTTGAAGAAAGCAATCTCGTGATTCGCGCGATCCGCGACTACTTCCAGCCGGACATCGCTGAAATTCTCGTTGACACCGACGACATCTACGAACAGGCTAAGCAGTTCATGGGCCACGTCATGCCTGACATGATCAACCGTGTCAAGCGCTACACGGACGATGTGCCCCTGTTCTCCCGCTTCCAGATCGAAAATCAGATCGAAACGGCCTACTCCAGAACCGTTCCCCTCCCCTCGGGCGGCTCGATTGTGATCGACCACACTGAAGCCCTGGTTGCCATCGACGTTAACTCCGCCCGCGCCACCGCCGGCGGAGACATCGAAGCCACTGCCTTCCACACCAATGAAGAAGCTGCTGAAGAAGTTGCGCGTCAGATGCGTCTGCGTGACCTCGGCGGCTTGATCGTCATCGACTTCATCGATATGGAAGATCCGGCCCATCAGCGTGCTATCGAACAGCGCATCAAAGAAGCTATTCGTCACGACAGAGCCCGCGTCCAGATCGCCAAGATTTCCCGCTTCGGCTTGTTGGAACTCTCCCGCCAGAGACTTCGTCCGTCTCTGTACGAAGGCAGCCACATCACCTGCCCGCGCTGCAACGGTATCGGCGCTATTCGTGACACCGAATCCAGTGCGATTCAAGTGCTTCGTATTCTCCAGGAAGAAGCGCTCAAAGACGGTACCACTGCTCTTCAGGCCCAGGTTCCGGTCGATGTTGCAACGTACCTGCTGAACGAAAAACGCGACGACATCGCCAAGATCGAACATCGTCACCACATTGAAGTCATCCTGATCCCGAACAAGACGCTCGAAACACCGCACTATCAGATCGAACGCCTTCGCACCGAAGATCAGCTGCTGACAGAAGGTGCTCCGAGCTACAAGCGCGTGGAAGAGCTTGCTCCTGAGCCCGAAGCTCCTTACTCCAGAGCTCAGAACGTCGCGCCTTCTACTAAGCCTCGTCAGATCCCTGTCATCAAAGGCCTGCCCGTCAGAGAAGACGCTCCGAAGCACGTTGAGCCTGCCAAACCTTCCAAAGAACCTGCCAAGAAAGAAAAGAGCTTCTTCCAGAAGATTCTTGCTTTCTTCACCGGAAATTCTGAAGCTGAAGAGAAAGAAGAAGCCAAGAACAAATCCAGCCGCGGCGACAAATCTTCCGTCAGAAAAGAGCGCGGCGAGCGTAAGAATCGTCGTCAGGAAAGAGACGATCAGCGTAAGACACGTACGCCTGTCGCTAAACAGGAAAAAGTTGAGCGCGCGCCCAAACAGCCGCGTCAGGTAAAACCGACCAAGACTGAAGACAGACGCCAGAAAGAGACGGTTGAAAAAGCCAAGAATGTTCCTGCCGTTCGTCCGGCCGCTGTCGAAAAGACAGAAAAGCCTGAAAGAATCGAACGTACTCGCAAGGCTTTGAAGGAAAACGGCGCTTTACAGGATAAAAGAAGTGCCAAGCCCGTTCAGGCTCCGGCAGCTGTTGAAGAAGCAGTAAAACCTGTTGAAAAACAGAACGTTCCGGCGCCCGTCGAAGCCGTCCAGGTTCAGCCGCAGGTTGAAAAACCCGTACCGGCTCCCACTCCGGCGCCTGTCGCTGCCGAAACTCCGGCTGTCCAGGCTGAAGAAAAGAAAGCTCCGGCAGATGCCGTCGAAGGAATCATCGTCGAAACTGCCGTCCGTGTAGTGCCGTCCGTTGAATCACAGTCCAACGCCACAGAACAGCGTCCTCGCACTCGCAGAGCACGTCGTCTGCGCAAGGACAGAGGCGACAGAGAACCGCGTGCCTCAAGATCCGTTGTGCCGCCCGCACCTGTCTCTCCGGTCGTTGCCGCCATCGAAGACGTTGTCATGAGTGAACACGCCGTTCCTCAGGTGAACGCGGCTACCATCCGTGCTGACGAACATCTGCCTCGTGTGGAAGCAGACAAGCTGCATCTTACGGAAGAAGCTCCGAAACACGCTCGTCCGAGACGTGAAAGGGCACCCCGCAAACCGGCTGCAGATTTTGTAACCAAAGTCGAAAGCCACGATTCCGAGGTTCAGGCCGTCAGTTCCGCCGCTCCCCAGGCAGAAGCTGTGAAGGAAGCTCCGAAACCTGAGCACGTCCAGACTGAGGTTGTTAAACCCGTTGTGACAGAGAACACTGTCGTAAAACCGGCAGATGTCAAACCTGTCGAAACCAAACAGGTTGAAACTGCCACTCCGGTCAAAGCTCAGAAAGAAGCCGCTTCCATTGAGAAACCGGTCGATCTGAAACCGATGCTTGAAAAAGCAGGTCTTGAACTCGTCGGAACCACGAAAAAAGACATTCCCGTCAGAGAAGAGGCTCCCAAGCCCAAGCTCGGACGCAAACGCATCAAACGTGTCGTCCAGGAAGACTCTGCTCCGCTTGAACTCGTCCAGACGAAGAAAGAGTAATCCGACGCATCGGATGTAATAAAACCGAATCGGTCTTGCGGCCGGTTCGGTTTTTCTTTTGATCGTTAGCTTTGTTTTTCTTTGCGACGTTCTCTGACGGTCTTACCTCCGATTCCATAGTTTTCCATCGGAATCTCATCAATGATGACAACCATGTTTGAGGTGTTCTTTCCAAGAACATCGCCGACGAGTTTCGTCACGCCTGCGATTAACTCTTTCTTTTGTTCTGACGTGGGGCGTTCTTCATCGCCTGTAACGCAAATTCTAACGAATGGCATAATACAGCTCCTAAGGAAATGATCGTTTCACTGTACAAGCCATGCGAACGAGCGTCAACGTCTTCAAGACGATTCCGACAGGCAATAAAATTAGCGGGCGCCCCGAAGGACTACCCGCTTTTTCGTCAAACGACTCTTAGCTTATTGCTGTGCCTGAGGCTTTGCCGGAACCGCCGGTGCGTTTTCTTCCTCATGTCTTTCGGTGAGCATGAAGTTCAACTCACGCTGCAGCAGCATAATGACCGTATAACGATTGATGATTTCGCGATAGAGCTGAAGGATGGACAAGTACAGTTCAGAACGATGAAGAGGCATCTTATTGACTTCAATTTCCTTCATCAGTTCGAGCTGGAATGCATTGACTTCCTCAAGGTTCGTATTGGATAAGCGAAGAAGCACTTCGTCCGTTGTCGAACCGTTCATCACGTACTCAGACAGAGATTTCTGGAAGTTCGACAATGCGTCAACGGCCTTAAGCAAATTGGTTCGGAGCTGGCCCTTGAAGACCGAGTGGCTGTTAGCCAGATGCTGTTCCATCTGATTGACTGTATTGCGCAAATCCTGAGCAACGTCTTTGACATTTGAGAACGTGCGGTAATAGTAATTACGTGCGTCGTAGTCTTTTCCTGCACCCTGACCATGACTGATCATGAGGTAGTACTGGCTTCGAAGCAGAGAAATGTGATCTAAGAGTTCCTGAGCCTCAAGCTTGTCTTTTTTCACCGCCGAATAGTCTTCCGAGAGGAAGTTCATCGTGGTGTTGGAGAAGATGTCGATCGTCTGCTTCAGGTTACGGTCGATCGCAGCGTTAAAGCGTTTACGCAGCTCTTCTTTGGATAAACCGGCTTCGAAACCTTCCATCGCTTCAACTTTCTTATCTTTACTGAAAAAGTTGGAGCGAACCAGAAGAGCGACGACACAGACACCGCCGATTACCATAAAGATTGGTCCGAACCAGATGCACAGTAGAACGGCAATACCGGCGGCGATGAAGGCTGTGAAAGCCGTCAGGAACCAGCCGCTGATTACCGCCATCACACCGGAAATTCGGTAAACAGCCGTTTCTCTATCCCAGGCGCCGTCTGCTAAAGAGCTGCCCATAGCAACCATAAAAGTGACGTAGGTTGTAGACAGCGGAAGCTTCATGCTGGTCGCAGTCGCAATCAGAATACTGGCGAGCACCAAGTTCACAGAGGCGCGAACCTGGTCAAACGGCAGAGGGACTTCGCCTTTTTTCAAGCGCGGTTTTTCAAAGTGTCTGTCGATGTTATCCAACACAGAACGCGGCAAGATCTGATTGATGATTCGATTGACACCGAGGCCGGAGCGGACCAAAACACGGGCGCCAACAGTAGAGCCAAACTGTTCTTTTTCGCTGCGTTCGCTGGCGGACAAATTGATCGCAGTCTGGACCACACGCTGAGCTTTCGGGCTGAACCAAAGCGTGCAGACCATGATCAAACCAGAAATGATGAGCCAAATCGTCGGAGTAACGACAGACTCCTTAAGAGCGCCCATGTACAGCGTTGTCGGCGTGAGGGCGGGATTCGCAGCTTCTGCTGAAGCGGCGATACCGGCACTTTGCATCGCGGCTAAAGGCACACCCACGAAGTTCACCAAGTCGTTGCCTGCGAACGCAAAGGCTAAGGCGAACGTACCTGCCAAGATAACGATACGAAGTGCATTAAAGTTCCAGAACCAAATCAGGATCTGGAAAACGACAGTAATCGTGAGGAAGAAACTCCACATTAGGGTTTCGGTGTTTGCATCCAGCCACGCGATCAGCGCAGGCGTCATGAAGGAAGCACCCTTTGCACCCTTAACAATCAGGAAGTAGAAAATCGCGGTAAGGCACAGGCCTGAATAAATACCGCCGACGTAACGATAAACTTTCTGATAACGGAACGTGAAGAGGTAACGCATCAGCCACTGAATGATCGTACCGAAGGTAAAGGCAATCACGACGGAAGCCAAAATACCGATGATAATCGACAGGGCCTTTTCGTTGTTAATGTAAGCGCCAAGTCCGATAATGGTTCCGGTCGAAACCCACAGCTTGTATGCCGCAGAAACGACGGAAGCACCAAGGAGCTCGAAAACGATAGATACCGTGGTCGAAGTAGGAAGACCAAGAGAGTTAAAGGTATCTAAGAGAAGAACATCTGTAAGCATCACCGCGAAGAAGATGAGCATGACGTCCCAATAGGTAAAAAGCTGCGGACTAAAAATCCCGCTTCTCGCAATTTCCATCATTCCGCTTGAGAAGGTGCAGCCTAAAAGAACACCCGCGGCGGCAACACCCATAACGATGTTGTATCGGGCACTCTTAGACCCCAATGCAGAACTCAAGAAGTTCACGGCGTCGTTGCTGACACCCACAAACAAGTTGAAGCTTGCCAGGAGCATCAGAAAGACCATCGTGCACGTGAGAAATGTATCCATAGTAGATGGTTATCTTTATAAAAAAACAAAGGGATTCTAGTGGGTGAATATGACGAATGCGTGACACAAAACTCAGCATTTCCTCTACTTTCCAGACTACATCTTCTTAACAGACTAAATAATGGGTACTATCATGGGCGACATCCCCAATGTAGGCGAGATAAGTAGCCATTTTGGAGGATGAGAAACTTTATGCATTAGTATCAACCTCTACACATTTTTGAGTTAGCATTCTTTTGTTCAAAACTTGTAAGAGCAATTTCTAAAGAGGTTATTGTGAATTTGAAATCTATTACTGCTCAATCAGTCGTTGCTTTGTCCCTTGTGTCCGTCTGCTCAATGAGCCAAGCGGGTTTTCTGGACAACCTGTTCTCGAGCTCAACAAAAGAACCCGTTGCTCTTTCTACGACAACTCAGGAGATCATGAAAAATCATCCCGTTTGGGTGATTGACGGAAAAGATACTTCCGCTTGGTCTGTCGTTGAAGGGAAAAAGCCGCGCCGCGGAGCAGCTCCGCTGCTGCTGAAGCAAGACAGAGGTGACCTTGGTCTGATTCCGGCTCAAACAGATGCCGGCTACATTGCAACCAAAACCGAAAAGATCTCTCTTTCTTATCCGACCAGCATCGTCTTCGAAAAGAATGGCACCGCTCTCCTTAAGTTCGGTGCAAGCAAGAGCCCCGTCCAAATCGGTATCAAGCTTCGTGCCTTCGACGTCAGCGGATTAAAGATGTCCGAATTCCTGAAAAACCGCAAAGGCGAACCTCTTGCCGAAGCTGAGAAAGTCGGTAATGAAGTTTTCCCGGCCGGATCTATTGCCTACAAGGCCGACACAACCTTCCTGAATGACGAAATGGTCATTCCGATCAACCAGAACTTCACAAGCGCCTCCACCAGCGACGAACTGCTGAAGAATTTCTCTTCCATTCCGTTCTGCCTCAAACGCGTCTCCGGCCACGCCTACGGCATTATGTTTGATAAAGCCGATCCGAAGGCTGTGAGCGGCACTTTCCGCGTGACTCCGGTTAAGAGAGAAACCATGTTCTGCACCCCGACAGGTGAAGCCCCAGTTGCGACCGGTAAATGGAACGTTGTCAACAACGGCCGCTCTCATGCTGTCGTGCTGACCATGCCGAAGGAAGTCACACCTGCTGAATACGGTATTGAAGAACAGGAAAGCGGCGTCTCCAAGATGGCTTTCGTGGCCCCGGGCAAAGGCGACAAGATTTTCCGTCCGGGCAAATTCTTTGCTAAAGGAACTACTCTGGAAAGCCGTCGTTTCTTCTTCAACACAACAGCTGCCGAAGCTATTCTTAAAGCAGCCAAGTAGTTAGAAAAAATCAGAGTTTTCTGATTTTCAAGCCCGTTTCCTGTCGTGGGAGACGGGTTTTATTTATGCCGCTACTCAGTAAGAAAAAATCCTGAACTCAGTAATGAAATTCAGGATTCTTGTTTTTGAATTTTAGTTTCTACGAGAAAAACTCTCTGTCTTCATCGGGGAACGATTCGACATCTGCCCAGCCTGCTTTGCCGTAGGCATAGCGGAAAATATCCGCTCCCTGCTCACGGATCAAAGCTGTATCGCTTAACGTGCGACGCCAAACTTTCGCTCCTGCCAAGCCCGTCAGCAGTCCGTGCATATGCCGGCAGCAGGCCCGCAGAGAATGATCATCCGGCTTAATGAAGCGAACATACTCTTCCATGGCGTCGATCACTCGATCGCGCGTCACGGGAGCGTGTTCGTCGTTGTAAAGGCGGGCATCAACATCAGTGAGAAGCCACGGTGTGTAATAAGCGGCTCGACCCAGCATAACGCCGTCCACGTGTTTGAGTTCGGCTTCACATTCGCCTAGATCCTGAAGCGCGCCGTTAATGACAATGATCGCTTCCGGAAAATCTTTCTTAAGCTGATAAACCACTTCTCTGCGAAGCGGCGGGATTTCACGGTTTTCTTTTGGCGACAATCCCTTCAGCCATGCATTACGGGCATGAACAATAAAAACACGAACGCCGGCATTAAATAACGTACCGACAAAGTCACGCACAAAACCGTAATCATTATTGGCATCAATACCGACGCGATGTTTGATGGTGACTGGCAGATGAGTTGCGTCCTGCATGGCTTTAACGCAATCCGCGACCAAGCCGGGTTCGGCCATTAAACAAGCACCGAACGAGCCTTTCTGCACACGTTCGCTCGGACATCCGCAGTTAAGATTAACTTCGTCATATCCCCATTGCTGAGCAAGCTTAGCGCCGTGGGCCAGATCCTTCGGATCGGATCCTCCGAGCTGCAGAGCAACCCGATGCTCCGCTTCGGAAAAATCAAGATGATGGGGAACATCGCCGTGAACCAGCGCTCCGGTCGTCACCATCTCGGTGTAAAGTCGAGCACGATGAGAAAGCAGACGATGAAAGTATCTGCAATGGCGATCTGTCAGATCCAGCATCGGTGCGACACAAAAGCGCCACCCGATCGGGTCGTAAACATTATCTGTCATGAAAGGATTCCGTCAATGTAGTACCAACGGCCGTTTTCTTTTACAAATCGGCTGTTTTCTTTCAAAGTGATCATATTTCCGGCATCGTCTCGTGCTTTCGCAACGAATTTCACACGTGCCGTTGTCTCCGATAAAGGCATGAAGGCCTCAATCTTGAGACTGCGCCAATGGAGCGGCTCAAAATCTAATTCTTTGGGGCGGGTGCTCTCGTGCCAGGTTCTGAGAAGATAGTCCTTGTCTTCCTTCACGAAAGCCGTATAGCGAGAACGCATAAGCGCCCTCGCATCGGGTGCGGGGGCGCCGGCAAGAAGCGGCCCGCAGCAGTCTTCATAAGGCTTGCCGCTGCCGCACGGACATTTGGGTTTAGATTCCCGGGCCAACGCGACTGTCTCCGCGTGCAGCACGGCGGCGTTCGAATTCCTTCAGCCAGCGCTTACGGATACGAATGCTCTTCGGTGTGATTTCAGCCAGTTCGTCATCGTTGATGAATTCAACGGCACTTTCCAGTGTCAGCTGAATCGGAGGAACAAGACGAATGGCTTCGTCGGTACCTGAAGCACGAATGTTGGTGAGTTGTTTTCCCTTAATCGGGGTCACGACAATGTCGTTGTCACGAGAGTGAACACCGATCACCATGCCTTCATAAATAGGTTCTCCCGGACCGATGAACAAACGTCCTCTTTCCTGAATCTTCCACAGAGCATAAGCAACGGCGTTGCCGTCGTCCTGGCTGATGATGGCGCCGTTGCGGCGTTCACCCAAGTCTCCGGACTTAACAGGACCGTACTCATCAAACACATGGCTCATGACACCGGTGCCGCGAGTCATCGTGAGAAAGTCGTTCTGGAAACCGATCAAGCCACGGGCGGGAATGCGGTATTCGAGACGAACACGACCTTTTCCGTCCGGCTGCATGTCCTGAAGGTCGCCCTTTCTGCGGCCGAGCTCTTCCATGACGGGACCTTGATGGTTTTCTTCCACGTCAACGGTCAGCATTTCGAACGGCTCCATCTTGACGCCGTCGACTTCTTTGTAAACGACGCGCGGACGGGAAACAGCTAGTTCATAGCCTTCACGACGCATGTTTTCAATCAAAATCGTCAGGTGCAGTTCACCGCGGCCGGCCACTTCGAAAACGCCTTCGTTGTCGGTCGGTTTCATGCGCATAGCAACATTGCTCTTTAATTCGCGTTCAAGACGTTCGCGAATCTGACGACTGGTGACGAATTTGCCTTCCTTACCAGCCAGAGGGCTGGTGTTGACATGGAAGTTCATCGTCAGAGTCGGTTCGTCAACGTGCAGGAGCGGCAGCGCATCCGGATGGTTCACATCGGTTAAGGTAGTACCGATGCCGATTTCTTCGATACCGTTGATCAGAACGATGTCGCCGGCTTCAGCCTCGTCAACCAGTTTTCTTTCCAAGCCCTGGAACTTCAGAACCTGATTGACCTTGGCGCGCTTCGGTTCGGAATCCGGGCCGTTCATGATCAGAACTTCCTGAAGCGGTTTAATGCGGCCGCGCTTAATACGGCCGATACCGATCTTACCGACGTAGCTGGAGTAGTCCAGAGAGGAAATCTGCATCTGCAGAGGACCGTCAGGATCGTCGTCACGAACCGGAACTTTTTCCAGAATCGTGTCGAAAATCGCCTTCATGTTTCCGATCTTCTTCAGTTCTTCAACATCATCCGTGAAACCGGCAAACCCGTTCAGAGCAGAAGCGTAGATCACAGGGAAGTCCAGCTGTTCTTCTGTAGCGCCCAGTTTGTCGAACAGATCAAAGGTTTGGTTGATAACCCAGTCAGGACGAGCGCCCGGACGATCAATCTTGTTAATCACAACAATCGGTTTCAGACCTAAAGCCAACGCTTTCTTGGTCACGAAACGAGTCTGCGGCATCGGGCCTTCTACCGCATCCACGAGCAACAGAACGCCGTCAACCATAGACAAAACGCGTTCGACTTCACCGCCGAAGTCCGCATGTCCCGGGGTATCGATGATGTTGATGTGGGTGCCTTCGTATTCGACGGCGCAGTTTTTCGCCAAAATCGTAATGCCGCGTTCGCGTTCGATGTCGTTACTGTCCATCACGCGCTCGGCAACAGCCTGATTGGCACGGAAGGTGCCGGACTGTTTCAGCAGCTGATCCACCAACGTGGTTTTACCATGGTCCACGTGAGCAATAATCGCAATATTTCTAATCGCTCGAGTCATATTAAAAATTATCTATCGTTGTCTACAAACGAAATTAATCGATCCGGCGCCAGGACTCCGTCGGAAGTCAAACGTCCGACGCCGAGTAAAAATTCAGTTTTTTCAGCTGAGATACCGTACACACGCACTTTAGCCTCCTCGATCGAACGCTCGTCCGTGCGTACCTTCATACCGTTCAGAAACTTCTTAGTCGCTTCTTCATCTAGCTTGACGGGCGCAAGACTCTGCAGCAATCGATCCGGAGGAAGCAAAACAGCAATGCGCTGCTCCTCAGTCATGCGTTCAAACAGATCCAAATCCACAGCTTCTTCAATGTGGAGATCGGCAATAGCCGTCCTCCGCAGCGTCTTTAAATGGGCGCCGCAGCCTAAGGCTTCGCCTATGTCTTCCCCAAGCGTACGAATATAGGTACCCTTGGAGCAACGCACCAGAAGGGTGACTTCAGGCGGTTGGAAGTCCACGATGTCAAGTGAGGATATTACTACTTTACGGGGCTCTCTCTCGATTTCTTCACCTTTTCTTGCGAATTTATACAAAGGAACTCCGTCCTTTTTCAAGGCTGAATACATCGGAGGTATTTGAACGATCTCTCCTCTGAATCTCTCTAAAACGGCACAGAATTCTTTGAAGGTAAATTTCGGCTCGGCCGAAAAGATGACTTCGCCTTCAGCGTCTCCTGTAGAGGTCTTTTCTCCGAACTTCACCGTCGTTAAATATTCCTTATCGGCGTTGAGTAAATCGGCAGAAAACTTTGTCGCTTCCCCGAAACACAAGGGAAGCAGTCCGCTTGCTAAAGGATCAAGCGTGCCGGTATGGCCGGCTTTTTGTGCATTCAGAAGGCGGCGTGCCTTCTGTAAAGCGCTATTGCTCGACAAACCTACCGGCTTATCGAGCAATAAAACGCCGTCAATTTTTAAACCTTTGCGACGACGACCCAATTATTCACCTTTGACTTTTTCTCCGTCCTCTTCGCGAGCCTGACGGATCAGCTGATCCATTTCAAAGCCGCGTTCGACGCTCTTGTCATAGACAAAATGCAGCTGAGGAACGGTGTGAATCTTCAAAAGCTTGAAGATTCTGGAGTGAAGCATCGGAGCTGCGCTGTTCAAAGCCTCGGTGGCTTCCTCAGGCGTAGAACCGATGGACGTAAAGTAGATCGTCGCATGTGCGTAATCAGGAGTAATTTCGCACCCTGTCAGCGTTACGAGACCAGTCTTCGGGTTGCTTACTTCTTTCTGAATCAGTTCGGCAACGTCACGCTGGATTTGGTCCGCAATACGGTTGGCGCGTCCCGGTTTGGTGGGTTTAATCATTTTTCAACTCCTCAATAAAACCAGCTAAATACAAAGGAGCCCGAAAGCTCCTTTGTGTTCAGGCTATATCAATCTCAGATCGTTCTTGCGACTTCCTCGACCTCAAAGATTTCGAGTTTGTCATCGACCTGAATGTCATCGTTTCCTTTCAGAGAGATGCCGCACTCGGCACCGGCCTTGACTTCCTTAACGTCGTCTTTGAAGCGGCGCAGAGAGTTAATCTCACCTGTCCAGATAATCACATTGTTGCGCAAAAGACGGGCATGAGAGTTGCGTCTGACGACCCCTTCGAGCACCATGCAGCCTGCCACTGCGCCCACTTTGGGGACGCGAATGACCTGACGGATTTCAACGAGACCTACGTGGTTTTCGCGGCGTTCCGGAGCTAGCATGCCGCTCATGGCAGCCTTAACATCATCTACGGCGTCGTAGATGATGTTGTAGTAGCGGATGTCGATGCCGTTGTTTTCAGCCAGTTTTCTAGCCAATGCATCGGCACGGACGTTGAAGCCTAAGACAACAGCATTGGAAGCAATCGCCAAGTTGATATCAGATTCACTGATACCGCCTACGGCTGCGTGAACCACGCTGACCTTAACTTCATCGGTAGAAAGTTTGGTCAAAGCGTGAACCAAAGCTTCCTGAGAGCCTTGAACGTCGGACTTGATAACCAGAGACAGGGTCTTCTGGCCTTCCGGATTCTGACCAAAAAGACCGCCGAGTTTGTCATTGACCTGGCGAGCCAGCTTAACGTCACGGTACTTGCCCTGACGGTAGTTGGCCAATTCACGAGCCTTACGCTCTTCGGAAACGACGATGAGTTCGTCACCGGCCTGCGGAACGTCGGAGAGGCCTTGAATTTCCACCGGGATGGAAGGACCGGCGCTCTGAACCGACTTGCCGTTTTCGTCAACCATGGCGCGAACGCGACCGAAAGTGGCGCCGGCCAAGACGATATCACCGCGCTTTAAGGTACCGGCCTGAACGAGGACGGAAGCAACCGCACCCTTACCGCGGTCAAGGCGGGATTCAATCACGACGCCCTTAGCAGGACCTTCTTTCACAGCCTTCAATTCAAGAATTTCGGCCTGCAGAAGAACGTTTTCAAGCAGCTCGTCAATGCCCTGTCCGCTCTTAGCAGACACGCAGACGAACGGCACGTCGCCGCCGTAATCCTCAGGGATGACTTCGTTGGCAACGAGTTCCTGTTTGACACGATCAGGATTAGCTTCCGGTTTATCAATCTTGTTAATGGCAACCACCAGAGGAACGTTGCCGGCCTTCGCGTGAGCAATAGCTTCCTTGGTCTGCGGCATCACGCCGTCGTCGGCTGCAACCACCAAAATAACGATATCGGTTACCTGAGCACCGCGAGCACGCATGGCCGTGAAGGCTTCGTGTCCCGGGGTATCCAAGAAGGTAATAATGCCTCTCGGGGTTTCAACGTGGTAAGCACCGATGTGCTGTGTAATACCGCCGGCTTCGCCTGCGGCAACACGAGTACGTCTGATGTAGTCCAGCAAAGAAGTCTTACCGTGGTCAACGTGACCCATAATCGTCACGACCGGAGGACGAGGTTCCTTCGGATAGTTGGCCAAAGCCTTGGCTTCTTCTTCAGCCAGGAAGGCTTCCGGATCTTCCGGTTTAGCGGCGATCGCACGATGACCCATTTCTTCGACCACAATCATGGCCGTTTCCTGGTCAAGCATCTGGTTGATCGTCACCATCTGGCCGAGCTTCATCATCTGTTTAATGACTTCAATGGCCTTGACGCTCATCTTCATAGCGAGATCAGCGACAGTGATGGTTTCCGGAACTTCAATGTCCTTAACAACGGGTTCCTGAACAGCAGGAGTCTGCGGTCTTCCGCCCTGGCCCTTGTTGTTCTGGTTCTGGTGCTTGTTGCCGCGTTTGTTGCGGCGGTCATTCTTCCAGCCGCTGCTTTCTTCCGAAGAGTTGTCGCCGCCGCGGGTCTTGAGAGTGCGGCGTTTCTGATTTTCGTCGCCCCAGTTGTCTGCGTTCTTAGCGTTGTTCTTCGTACCTTTGTTTTCTTTCTTGACGCTGTTCTTGTGAACCTTCTTCTGTTCCTGCGGTTTTTCTTCCTGAGCCGGTTTCTTAGCGGTCAGAACCTTCTTCGGAGCAGACATCATTTCTCGAATAGCGCGAGCTTCGGCTTCAGCAGCGCGGCGAGCAGCATCTCTGTCGGCTTCAGCCTTGACAGCGGCTTCCTTAGCTTCTTTAGCAGCACGAGCAGCGGCCTCGGCTTCTGCCTTAGCTTTCTCTATGCTGCGCTCTGCCTCAGCCTTCTGTCTGCGTGCAGCTTCTTCGGCTTTAGCCTTTTCCTGTTCGGCTTTGAGTTTGGCAGCACGTTCGGCCTCTTCTTTGGCCTTGCGTTCGGCCTCTTCCTTAGCGCGGGCAGCAGCTTCTTCAGCTAAACGACGAGCTTTTTCTTTCTGCTCTTCCATTGCCTTCTTGGCTTCTTCGCGGGCTTTATTAACGACATCCGGGTTCTTCACCAAAACGCGTTTGCGGCGCACTTCCACTTGAACGGCGTGAGAGGAACCTCCTCCGTTCTGAGTGATGACGCTCTTTTCCCGCTTTGTCAGCGTAATTTTGCGGCGGCCTGCATTCGAGCTGCCGCGGGCAACCTGCAGGGATGTTAAGAAACGATCCTTATCAGCTTCGCTTAATTCGTCGGCGGGTGTGCTCTGGGAGAGGCCGGCTTCCTTCAACTGGGAAAGGAGGGTCTCAACCGGCAAATTCAAGTCGGCGGCTAAATCTTTAACAGTGGTTTTTGCCATATTCCTATATTCCCTCCTTTGTATTAGCTCCAGCTTTCGCGAGCCTTTGTGATCAGGGCGGCAGCCTTGTCGTGGTCAATACCCGTCATTTCAACGAGTTCGTCCGTAGACAAATCGGCAAGCTGATCAAGGGTCTTGATGCCGGCAGGCTTCAGTTTATTTGCAATTTCATGAGTCATCCCCGGAAGGTCGACAAGAGATTTGTCGGCCCACTTGAGGAGCTCTTCACGTTCAAGCGCAGAAGTCAGCAATGCCGTTCTGGCTCTGGAACGCAGTTCTTTAACGGTATCTTCATCGAACTGTTCGATGCTAAGCAGTTCTTCTTCCGGCAGATAAGCAACTTCTTCAAGTGTCTCAATGCCGTTTTCAATCAGAACCTGAGCAACTTCCTCATCGATATCGAGGCGGTCGCAGAGTTCCTGGCGACGCGGAGCGATTTCATCTTCACGCTTCTTAGCCGCCTGGTCGTCATCCATCACTTCAATTTCCCAGCCGGTCAGCTCGGAGGCAAGACGCTTGTTGACGCCGTTGCTGCCGATTGCGATCTTGCTGTTGTCAAGGTCAGGGGTCACGACTTCAACCTTGTGTTCGTCTTCATGGACGATGATGGAGGAAATCGTTGCGGGAGACAGCGCGCTCATGACGTATTCGGCAGGCTGATCAGCCCAGCGGATAATGTCGATTCTCTCATTCATCAGTTCGCCGGAAACGGACTGAATACGAGAGCCTTTGACACCGATGCAGCTTCCGATCGGATCAATGCGCTTGTCCTTAACCTGGACGGCAACTTTGGCACGGATGCCGGGATCGCGGGCAATGCCCTTGATCTCAAGCAGGCCTTCGTTGATTTCGGGAACGACCTGACGCATCAGTTCGCCCAAGAATTCATTGCAGGTACGGGACAGGGTGATCTGCTGCTGTCTGGAGGTCGGATCGATTTTCAGAACATAAGCGCGAACACGATCGCCCGGACGGAGGTTTTCCATCGGGATCATCTGATGTCTAGGCAGACGAGCATCGATGCGGCCGATTTCGATAATCGCATCGCTCTTGTCAAAGCGCTTGACTTGGCCGGTGACAACCTTAACGTCCTTGTAGCGTTCAAGGAATTCGTTTAAAAGCTGATTACGCTCGGCTTCTCTCAGGCGCTGAATAATGACCTGTTTTGCGTCTGTCGCAAAACGACGGCCGGTTACGTTGACATCGGGCAGAGGCTTACGAACATAGTCGCCGACATTCATTTCGCCCTGGTCGCTGTAGTCTTCCTTAGCCTCCCACTGAAGAATCTGACGATCCGGCTCCTGAAGGCCCTGTTCGTCAGGAACGACTAACCACTGACGCCAAACTTTCTGGTCGCCGGTTGTCGGGTCGACTTTGACGACGATATCTGCGTCTTCGCCCGGGAACTCAGCCTTTTTAACTGCGCTGGCCAAAGCACTTTCCAATGCAGCCAGAACGACGGACTGACCAACGTTCTTTTCGTGGGCGAGGACTTCCACCATTGTTAATAAATCACGGCTCATTATTTTGCACCTCTGAAATTCAGGTCGGGCACGAGGTTAGCCCGCTCAACATCATTAAAGGGGAAGGTAACGGTCACTGCAGGCGTGTCACTCTTGGCCTTGGTTTTGGCAGCGCGCTGCTTTTCAGCCGGAGTGCGTGCAACACGATTTTCCGAGAGTGTCATCGTGATCGAGGGGTTGTTTTCATCACCTTCAACGGCGTCAAGGGTTCCGTCCAAACGACGGCGGCCGTTTTCGGGAAGACCTTCACCGGTGATCGGAGCAAAAAGTTCGACGTGAACGTTCTGTCCGACGAATTTCACAAAATCACGAGGACGTTTCAACGAACGATCAACACCCGGAGAAGACACTTCAAGACGATCGTAGTCAACGTTCTCAACCGTCATTGCGTTGTTGAGCTGGTTGCTGACTTTTTCGCAGTCGTCCAAAGTAATCCCGCCGTCTTTATCGATCGTGACGCGGATCAAACCGCGCGGGAGTTTTTCCACATCGACGAGCTCGTAACCCAAGCCTTCGACGGTGGCATCGATCATTTCAAATAATTGTGTCGAAACTGCCATTGCAGATTTAACCTCAATACCTAAGTAAAAAAAAATGGGCTTCAAAGCCCATCTCTTAAAAAATTCTTTTTGATAGGTGCTCGACCGACCGAAGGCCTTTCGAGCGCTTTATGACGCATACAACGCGCCTTAAAGCAAAAACTAGCGCAATTGTACATCATGGACAACTCTAATAGACAGATTTTTCGTAACTTTTCAAGACATAACTCTTTCATTTCCACTACTGTCCAAAATAAATTTGAACGATTGACATAGCCCCAATGCAAACATGCTGGCGATCCGATAAAGTTGATTTTTGCGAAATAAACAAACGGAACGC
>NZ_DBMALT010000004.1:0-83889 GCF_057870745.1 Parasutterella sp.
GATGATAGTGAGTTGTATTTCTTGCGAAAGTAGGTAGTCTCCGGGCTCTCCATAAAAGACAAACCTCTTGGACCTAACCGTTCAAGAGGTTTTTGTTTATCTGTAGCCGAGAAAATAAAACCTCGGTTTTTAGGCCGAGGTTTTGAGTTAATCAGTTTTTGAGCGCTTCACACTGCGAATCTTTCTCTTTAGGTTTGGCGCCAATCTTTCAAGAGCGTCGATGGTATTGAATACGGAAACCTTTCCTTTTAGAGAAAGAGAGCGGAATTTCTGAAGAAGCAGATCTTCTTCTAATCCGGGAATATGCCTCTCCTCCGTGATGATGTAAAGAACATCAAAGCCAATGGAAGACAAACGAGGCATACGGTAAATTCCGGGATCAGCTAACCCTTCCTCAAATCGAATATAAGCGTCAATAGGAATTCCGAGGAGCTGAGCAATTTGAATCTCGCTGTAGCCCAGCCGCTCTCGTTCCTCTTTGAGGCGATTGCCGATTTCCTGTCTTTGTTTAGTGCTCGTGAGGGCCATATTAAACGTTGAATAAGAAGTTCATGATGTCGCCATCCTGAACAACGTAATCCTTACCTTCTACGCGGAGTTTTCCGGCTTCTTTGGCGCCTGCCTCACCTTTGTACTGTACGAAATCATCGTAACTGATGGTTTGAGCGCGGATGAAACCTCTTTCGAAGTCCGTGTGAATGACGCCTGCAGCCTGCGGTGCTAAATCGCCTTTATGGATCGTCCAAGCTCTTACTTCTTTAACGCCGGCAGTGAAGTATGTCTCCAGTCCGAGAAGCTGATAAGCGGCTCGTATGACACGATTCAGACCAGGCTCGTGCATACCGATATCTTCAAGGAAAATTTGTTTTTCTTCATCCGGAAGATCGGAAATTTCTGCCTCAATCTTGGCGCATACAGCAACCACAGGAGCTTTTTCCTCTACACCGACTGCTTTAACTTCTTCAAGAAGGGCATTATTCTCAAAGCCGTCCTCTTCTACATTGGCAACATACATGACCGGTTTCATCGTCAAGAGACACAGCTGCTTGATGACAGCTTTCTCGTCTTTAGAGAGGTCCACGCTTCTTGCCGGTTTTCCTTCATTGAGGACAGGACGAATCTTTTCTAAAACAGTGACGAGTTTCAGAGCCTCTTTGTCACCGCCGGAACGAGCCTGCTTAGTGTATTTATTCAGCTGCTTATCCACAGAAGCAAGGTCAGCTAAGGCAAGCTCCATGTTGATTACAGAGATGTCTTCGAGAGGGTCGACGTGGCCTGCGACGTGGACGATATTATCGTCATTGAAACAGCGAACGATGTGAGCAATAGCATCGCATTCACGAATATTGGCCAGGAACTGGTTTCCGAGGCCTTCGCCTTTGCTTGCACCTGCAACTAAACCTGCAATGTCTACGAATTCGACCGTTGCCGGGACAATTCTTTGCGGAGAAACAATTTCAGCTAACTTTGCTAAACGAGGGTCAGGTACTTCAACAATACCGACATTAGGCTCAATCGTGCAGAAAGGATAATTCTCTGCCGCAATTCCAGCTTTTGTTAACGCGTTGAATAATGTGGACTTACCAACGTTAGGTAAGCCTACGATTCCGCATTTCAAACCCATCTTTATTCCTTTACAGTTTTGAGCCACGCATCAAGTTCTGACTCATTAATGACTTTAACGCCGTTTTTAAGCAGTAAATCGGAAGTGATTCCGTTTCCGTTAATTAAGCAACCGGAAAACGTTCCGTCGTAGATTTTTCCAAATCCGCAAGACGGACTTTTAGACTTTAAAACAGCAAGTTGGATGCCGTAATTCTTGCAGATATTCAGAGCCTCGTGGGCTCCTTTTAAGAAAAAAGTTGAAAGAACCTGTCCGCTTTGCGTTAAGACTTCGCGATCTCTTGAAATTTCAGCCGGTTGGCGGGGACAAGGGAGACCGCCCAAAACTTCCGGGCAGACTCCGACGAGATTAAATTTTTCTTCAAGGGCTATAAGCTGCTCTTTTGGCAAAGGTTTTGAAGTTTTGTCGTAACGTACCTTGCGGCCCAAAAGGCAGCTACTTACGAGGATCGTTTTTTTCATTAAGAATTGACATAGCACGGGAAAAATCTCTCTCAACAATTTCATCTATGCAGCTCAAGGCCTTTTTGATTGCTGAAGAGATAAGTTCCTGATCTTCTTTCGGGGGACGAGATAAAACATAGTCAGCAACAGGAATTTGAAGCTGCCTGTCCCGCGGGTGGCCGATACCGATTCTTAGACGAACAAAGTCGGAGCTGCCGAGGCAGGAAACAATACTTTTGAGACCGTTGTGTCCTGCAGAGCCTCCGCCGATTTTTAATCTGGCCGTTCCCGGGAGGAGATCAAGCTCGTCATGCGCGACAAGGATTTCCGAAGGAGTTATTTTGTAAAAAGCGCTGACAGCCGCAACTGCTTTCCCTGATAAATTCATCAGGGTGGAGGGTTTTAGAAGGATGACTTCCACCCCTCCGATCCTAGCCTTTGCAACATCACCAAAAAATTTCCGATCCGCCTGAAATCGTGCCCCGTACTCATTAGCAACTTCATCAACAAAATGAAATCCTGCATTATGTCTTGTGCCTTTATAGGCGTCTCCGATATTCCCCAGCCCGACAATCAGACGGATACTTGTATTGCTCATTTGTATGCTTTCTTGTTCCCTTTGCCTTTGCGTGAAGGTTTCTCAGAATCTTTTCCTTCCTTTTTACTCGGATAGGATTTCGGAGAGCCTTCCCGGTCGTATCTTACTACGCACTGGCGTCCTTTGATGAAGGCATCCCTCAGAGCGTAAATAACATCCTGAGCGACATTCTCATCAACTTCAACAAGCGAGAATCTGTCTGCAATATCAATTGAACCGATCAACTTAGAAGGTATTCCGGCTTCATTAGCGATCGCGCCGACAAGGTCCTGAGGACGGACTCCGGCATCACGACCGGCTCCGATGAAAAGACGCACCATACCTTGAGAGAGCTCGCGTGGACCTCTCTCTTTGCGCGTACGTTCGCCTCTTTCACCTCTGTCGCGTCGGTCTTCTCGAGGCGCTTTCTTCCAAGAAAGATCATCAGGAAGTTCGATTTCGGATACATCCTTCCAATTTGCTTCATTCGCAAATTTCACGGCTGCAGCGGCCACGTCGAGGATATCAAATTCGTCTGCGAGGTTTTCAACGACAGAGCGATACTTGCCTAAGTCGGACTCATTAACCAGAATTTCGTGGATGGAACTTCTTGTAAGATCCAGTCTCTTTGCGTGTACGTCGGTAGCAGTCGGAACGGACAGTAAAGTAATTTTTCTCTTTGTTAAGCGTTCAATGTTCTTGAGCAAACGGCTTTCGCGAGGTTCCAAAATCGTAATCGCAGTGCCTTCTCTTCCTGCGCGTCCGGTTCTACCGATACGGTGGACGTAAGTTTCAGCAGAAGACGGAATGCCGAAATTAATAACATGAGTCAGGTGATCAATGTCAATTCCTCGTGCAGCGACGTCGGTTGCGACGATAACGTCAACCTGTTCTGCTCTTGCGCGTTTCATCACGCGGTCGCGCTGTGCCTGGTCTAAGCCGCCATGGAGAGGCTCAACGCTGTAGCCTCTGCCGCGGAGGGATTCAGCAAGCTCATCGACTTCGTTTCGTGTACGTGCGAAAACAATGGCAAGTCGAGGACTTTCAATATCCAAAATTCTGCCCAATGCAGCGGTTTTGTGATTTCGTCCGACGATGTAGGCAGACTGTTTAACCTTCGGCTGTTCTCCTTCCGGAACTTTTTCTTTCGGAATGAGGATATGGAAGGCATCATGCAAATGGTTTTCGGCAATCTTTGCGATTTTCGGCGGCAAGGTGGCTGAGAAAAGTGCGGTCTGACGTTTTTCCGGAAGAGCTGCAAAGATCGCTTCCAGATCTTCCGCAAATCCCATATCCAGCATTTCGTCGGCTTCGTCCAGCACGACCGCTTTAATTTCAGTCAGGTTAAGTGTTCCTCGCCGGATATGGTCAAGAGCTCTGCCAGGTGTTGCTACAACGATCTGAACACCTCTGGAAAGAGCTTTGATTTGGCGAGAGTAATCTTGTCCGCCGTACACCGGCAAAACGTAAACGCCTGAGCTTCTGGCAAAGCTATTGATAGCTTCTGAAACTTGAATACAAAGTTCTCGGGTAGGTGTGAGAATCAGCACCTGAGGTTTGCCGGGCTCGGTATCCAAACAATAACGCTGAATCAGCGGAAGAGAGAAGGCAGCAGTTTTTCCGGTACCGGTGGCAGCCTGACCCAGAACGTCTCTCCCTTCTAAAAGAACAGGGATAGCTTTCGTTTGAATTGGGGTCGGTTCTTCAAAACCTAATGAAGAAAGGGAATTAACAAGATTTTCTGAGAGCCCTAACTCTAAAAAAGGATTGGCGGACAATTATCTACTCCGAACTTGTGCATTATTAAGTGACTGCACATTATGGATAAAAAATACGCCGCAGACTTCTGCGGCGTACATTTTGAGCAACCTAAAGCTTATTAAATTAAGCCTTTTCTGCGCCTTCCTCAGCGGATTTCTCTGCAGTAGCAGGAACAGCGTCAGCCGGTACGGCAGGAGCTTCGTCAGAGGTGCTTTCTTCAGCAACGACAACAGCAGAAGCAACTGTCGGATCTTCTTCAGGCTTCAGGACGGCTGTGACGCCTTCCGGAAGAACGAGGTCAGAAACGTGAACCGGTTTATCAACTGTAAGACCGGAGAGGTCGACTGTGATGAATTCGGGCAGCTGGTCGGGCAAGCAGGAAACCAGAAGCTCTGTGAGAGCGTGGTTAACGTTGGTCTTATCAACTGTAACAGCCGGGGATTTTTCCTCACCGACGAAATGCAGCGGTACATTCATGCGGATCTGTTCATCAGCGGAAATACGCTGGAAGTCGATATGCAGAACCTGCGGTTTGTACGGATGCATTTGGAAAGAACGAAGCAGGACACGTTCGGACTTACCATCGAGGACCATCTCAAGGATGGAGGCATGGAATTTTTCCTTGCGGAGAGCGTGGAAAATTTCGTTGTGATCAAGTTCGATAGGGGTAGCAGCAACCTTACCACCGTAGACGATGCCAGGAAGCTTTTCCGCACGGCGAAGGCGGCGGCTCGCACCCGTACCTTGCGCTTTACGTGTGACAGCAGTGAATTTCATTTAAATAAACTCCAAAAATAAAACTGTCAGCCGCGACCAGCCGACAGTGGGGTATCTATTCGGCAAACAAACTGCTTACCGAGGACTCGCAAGCAATGCGAGAAATTGTTTCGCCCAGAAGAGAAGAGCAGGACAACTGTCTGATCTTCGGGCAGTCAAGTGCATCTTGACGAAGCGGGATTGTATCAGTAACGACCACTTCATCGAGAGCAGAATTTGTAATTTTTTCTACGGCGTTGCCGGAGAAAACGGGGTGTGTTGCGTAAGCAAGCACTCTCTTGGCGCCGCGGGCTTTAAGAGCATCTGCAGCATGGCAAAGGGTTCCCGCAGTATCAACGATGTCATCGACGATCACGCAAGTGCGACCTTCGATTTCTCCGATGATGTTCATTACTTCAGATACGTTGGCTCTGGGACGGCGCTTATCAATAATTGCGAGATCGCACTCCATGCGTTTGGCGACGGCACGTGCGCGAACGACACCGCCGACGTCCGGAGATACGACAACCAAATCAGAATAGTTATGCTTCCACAAATCGCCTAAAAGGATCGGGCTGGCATAAATATTGTCTACCGGAACATCAAAGAAGCCCTGGATCTGGTCCGCATGAAGGTCCATCGTCAGAACTCGGTCGATGCCTGCAGCCTGGAGCATATTGGCAACAACTTTCGCGCTGATAGCTACACGAGTTGAGCGGGGACGTCTGTCCTGGCGTGCATAGCCATAGTAAGGAATAACTGCAGTAATACGAGCGGCGGAAGCTCTGCGGAGCGCGTCGACCATAATGACTAATTCCATCAAATTGTCATTTGTCGGCTGGCAAGTAGGTTGGATGATGAAAACGTCGCGGCCGCGAACATTTTCATTTAATTCGACCTGAACTTCCCCGTCAGAGAAGCGGCTGACCGTTGCACGGCCAAGAGGAATATTGAGGTGTTGAACTACAGCTTGTGCTAATTTCGGGTTAGCGTTGCCTGAAAAGACCATCAGGCTGTCTGGAACCATTTGGACCATGATTGTGCTCGATCAACTGAGTGAAAAAACGCAAAAATAAAAGACGAGAAGCTCGTCCGAAAATTGGCAGGGGAGGAAGGAGTCGAACCTTCGCGTGCCGGGATCAAAACCCGGTGCCTTAACCACTTGGCTACTCCCCTACGTACAGCAGACCTAAATCAGACCCAGTCGTAAAGCGGGTGAAATTTAAGACTCCTGAATGCCCATTGTCTCCAACCTATGGGTAGATTAGAAATCAAACGCACTTCTGCGCCCGATTTTACCGCGTAAAACACTGCTGAACCTGAGCCGGTCATTCGGGCTTTTCCTAACTGCTTCAAGCAGTTAATCGCCTCTTTCACTGAAGGACAGATATCTGCCGCCACAGGTTCGAGATCGTTGTGCCCGAAATCTAGCGGCAGGCGAAGCAAAGCCGCGCTAGAGGAATTCGTAATTCTGATGGAATCCGTGTTTCTTGTCAAATTAGGACTTTTGAACACTTCAGCGGTAGGAACACTCATGCCGGGAAAAACAACAGCCCCCTCGAAATCGTCAATAACGACAGGCCTCAGGACTTCTCCGACACCTTCAGCAAAAGCTGTCTGTCCGAAGATAAAAAAGGGGACATCAGCCCCAAGCGTGACAGCCAGATTTAAAAGTTCGTTACGCTTTTTGTTGATGTTCCACAATCTATTGAGCGCAATCAGACAAGTCGCTGCGTCGGAGGAGCCTCCGCCCATGCCCGCTCCGTCGGGTATGTTCTTGCGGACAGTAATGCGGACGCCCAAATTCGGGGCAAATTGCTGCATGAGCTTTGCTGCTCTATAACAGAGATCTTTTTCCAAGGCCCAGCGGGTGTCACCTTCTCGAATGATTTTGGGTTCATTGAGAACTTCAAAATCAAGATAATCGCACAAGTCGATCATGCTGAAGACAGATTCCAGCAGGTGCATACCGTCCGGTTTTCTGCCGACGACATGCAAAAACAAATTAAGCTTTGCCGGGGCGGGCAGATTCAAGCAGCATTTCACGGCTCTCTCCTTGGCAGGATTGTCAGCGTCACTCGAGAATCGGTCGAGGGTACGTAGCCTTCGGCTCTAATGCGCAGCGCTCCTCCCTTATCTTCGGATTTCACATTCCAGTCGTAGGAATTGAAGTCATCCGCGTTTTTATCGTTTTTAAGCCAAGCCAGAAGGCGGTCGAGACTTAAAGGTATTCCAATGACCTGATTAACCAGGGCAGATGAATTTCGTGCCTTGTAAGTTTCATTATCGGAGTTAACCAGTGTGCATTCTTCCGGCGTTTCTTCGATGGAGGCGATTTTGGTTCCGAAAGGTCCGTTTATGTTCAGAACCTTTTTCTCAGGCAAAACGATCAGCCGAAAAGATCCGCTGTGTCTGTCCACCGAGATTCCGGATTTAGAGGCAACCGAGAATCGTCCCGTCCACACCTCTGCATTTTGAGGGATGAGAGTAGTACAGGAGCACAGTACAAGAAGGCAGAGAAGCGCTAGGAAATTAATTTTGCGCATTTGGCATCTTTAGGCATTTTTTCAATGTGGTGAGCTCTGTCGCATCAGGCCAAAGCTTTTCGGCTTCTTTCAGAACTTCGGCAGCTTTGCGTTTATTGCCTTGTGCCCAATAAACCTCAGCAAGGTGCAGATAAATATCGAGCTCTTTCTGAAGTTTTAATGCATCGTTCAAATACTCAACTGCTTTAGCGTATTTTTTCTGCTTGAAGGCCAGCCAGCCTTTGGAGTCCAGAATGTACGGATTCCTCGGATCAAGCTGATAAGCCTGGTTGATGTACCGTTCTGCCTCCTTGATGCGTTTAGTCTGCTCTAAGAGCGTGTAACCAAGCGAGTTATAAGCGTTGGCAAAGCCCGGATCGATTTCTATGGCTTTCTTTAAGTGGAATTCCGCCGTTTTAATGTCGTCAAGCCGCTCGGCAAGCAGGGCAGCTTCGTAATGAAGCGCTTTTGAATAAGGCGTGGTGATTAGCGAAGCATTCAGGGCATCAAAAGCGGCTTTCTCTCCATTTGTTTCCAGAAGGATGCGTGCCTTAAACAACGCTGCTTCCTCGACGATGGCAGGTTCCTGATCCTCTTTTATCGTCTTGAGCGCTTTCAGGGCGTCATCCCATTTAGATTCTCGAGAATAAATATTTGCCGTCTGAAGTGCTGAGGCAGCCGATAACTTTCCTTTGACTTTAGAAGCGTAGTCCAAAGCTTTTGGCAGCTCTTTTTCATCAGCGGCAATATCACTCAGCAGCAGATAGGCGCGTGAGAGATTTTCATCGTCCGGATTGTTTTTCAGGCGTTCTACGACAGACTCAAGAATGGATTTTGCCTTCTTGGTGTCGGAAATTTGCACATAGCTAATTGCAAGGGCAATCAGGTAGCGATCATCATCCCTGTATTCCCTTTCCAAAGAGTCTAGAGCAGAGAAATTTTTTGTCTGGAAAAGCAGCTGTGAATAGGCGTCGCGAATACGAACGGCTTTCGGATTTTTCTTTAAGTACCGAGCTAAGATTTGCTCAGCCTCTTTTGGATTGGTCCGAAGCAGGGCACTTCCGTAAGTTAAAGCGGTTTCTTCATTCTCAGCGAGTTTGAAAGCGTTTTTAGAGTATTTTTCCGCGGCGGCTACGTTGCCGTTTAAAGCCTCTAACCGAGCCAACCCAAGCTGAGTTTGATAGAGTTTGGAATACTTTCCGGTAACCGTTCGGAAAAAGGATAAAGCCTTTGCCTTGTCCTTCATTAAAGCCAGCTGGGTCTGGAGTTTAATAATCTCAGCTCCTCTGTCTTTAGATTTAGCTAAGAAGGCCCCGGCGGTCCCGGCGACTTTATCCAGCTCGTTGGAAACAATGCCGCTGGCAATAAATGCTTCCTGGGCTTTGGGGTTGTCAGGAGAGAGCTTGATCCACTCGGAGACGGCTTTTTGGAATTCTTTCGGAGCGTTTAAGGCAAGCGCGATTTGTGCAGCGCGCTCGGCAATTCTCGGATCGCCGGTTTCTTCAGCGAGCGTAAGGTAGGTCTGGTAAGCCGCACCGGGCTGACCTCTCTGGAGGGCAATTTCGCTTGCGATAAGCTGAAAAAGAATGCGGCTCGTCAGATTGACTTCGGGGATTGACGGGTCGGCAGACGCACTCTCATTTTCTTTGGCGGCAGATTGTTCTGCCGTAGTCTTCGCAGGGGCGGCCGCCTGAGGTGTCGCTGCGGAATGTTCTGCGGCAATCGTTCGGTTCCCGGACAAAGGAACACCAAGCGCGATTAATAACGCCGAAACGAGAATAAATTTCAATTTGCCGGACACACCAAACACCATTTCTCAGAAAGAAGTTATTGATTCGGGAAGTGTAGCCGAAACAAAAGAAGGCTAGCCTTTTCGCTGCAGCTTTGTTCCCAAAAAGCAAAGAACTCGCCTCCGTTGAGAGGCGAGTTCAGATCGGCTAATAAAAAAGCTGTTAGGAAGCCGTGCGCTTCGGAAGAAGCGGCTTAGTCTGACCTTCTAAACCGACGAGCGAGAGAACCGTCATGAGGGCTAACTGCGGGCCGAGGTAAGAATCGGTCGAGTCATACCATTCCGTCAGGCTGTGGTTGTGTCCTTCGGATCCGCCGCCACCGATCGTGGTTGCGGGGATGCCTAGGCTAAGCGGAACATTTTGATCGGTACTTGCGCAGTCATAGGAGCGTAGCTCAATGCCGACGGCCTTCATTGCGCCGCGTGCGGCTAAAAGGACAGGGCTGGAGTCGGGCTGGTCTCCGGCAGGACGATGTCCGATCGGATCAATAATGACTTTAATCTTATTTTCTTCGGAAGCGTTCCATCGTTTGTTTTCTTCTTCGCAAGCTTCGGTCAGAAGCGGAAGGACCTGATCGACAATTTTGTTCAATTCATCATTGTTGATTGAGCGAGTGTCGATTTCCATCGTGGCTTTTGCAGCGATGGAGTTAACAGTAGAACCTCCGACGACGGTACCGACAGTGAAAGTCGTTTTCGGAGTCTCAGGGACATTGAGGTCGGCAATTTTTGCAATGGCACGGCCTAATGCATGCGTGGCACTGGGGATTCCGAATGCGGCCCAGCTGTGACCTCCCGGACCTTCGTAGGTGACACGAAAACGGCGGGAACCGGTGGAGCCGTGAAGAAGCTGAGCAACGCAGGCAGAGTCTACGGAAATGAAGCCGTCAATGTGCTCCTCCTTAGAAGAGAACAAGTATTTTCCTCCGCGCAGGTCTCCGTTGCCTTCTTCTCCTACGCTTCCGATAAAGAGCAGATCGCCCTCGGTCTGGATATTGAATTTCTGAAGGGTGCGCAGCACTTCTAATACGACAGCTAAGCCGCGGGCGTCATCCGAAATTCCGGGGGCATAGTATTTTGTTCCTTCCTGTCGAACCTTTACATTTGTTCCGGCAGGGAAGACCGTGTCGAGATGGGCGCCTAAAACTAAACGCGGACCGTTTCCTTTACCCGGACGAGTGCCGATCACATTGCCTTCCTTATCAATGCGAACATTAGTCAGGCCTAGCTCGCGAAGCCTGTCTGCAAAGTAAGCGGCCCTGACTTCTTCATGAAAAGGAGGAGCTTCGATCTCTGTCAGAGCGATCTGGTCAGCCATAGTGAGCTGCTCTTCTTCCTTAATTTGCTTCAGAGCATCTTTGACGACGGGATTGTTTTCCAGGATTTTGAAAGTTTCATTGACACTTTCGGGAAGAGGCGGCAGAACCGGGGCTTCTTTTGGCAATGGACCGGACATGTAAGCTCCTAAAAATAGAGAAATGAGCTTTCGATAATAGCGGTAAGTGGGTGATTTAACAAGAAATATCGCGTTACAAAATCTTCGATCTATTTCTAAATGTTAATTATTTGAAAAATATAAAGAAAATATTAAAAATACGAAGTAAAGAATCGCTTTAATCCCAAAATGAATTTTTAAGGTTGCGAAACCCTCTCAATTACTCTATCTTGCTCAGACAAACATTTTTAGGAGTAAAACTCATGTCTTTAGTAGGAACACAGCTTCAGCCCTTCAGCGTCGAAGCCTTCCAGGGCTTCGAATTCAAAAAGATCACAGACGCAGACCTGAAAGGCAAATGGTCCGTGGTTTTCTTCTACCCGGCTGACTTCACTTTCGTTTGCCCGACCGAGCTCGAAGATCTGGCTGACAACTATGAAGAGTTCAAGAAGATCGGTTGCGAAATTTATTCCGTTTCTACCGATACACACTTCACACACAAAGCCTGGCACGATTCTTCCGAAGCCATCAAGAAGGTTGAATTCCCGATGCTCGGCGACCCGACAGGTCAGATGACTCGTAACTTCGGTGTCATGATCGAGAGCGCTGGTCTTGCTCAGCGCGGTACTTTCGTGATCAATCCTGAAGGCCGTATCGTCATTTGCGAAATCCATGACGAAGGCATCGGCCGTGACGCTAAAGAGCTTCTCCGTAAGGTTCAGGCCGCTCAGTTCGTGGAAGCCAACCCCGGAATGGTTTGCCCGGCCAAATGGAAACCCGGTCAGAAGACCTTGAAGCCTTCCATTGACTTGGTTGGCAAGATCTAATTCTGAAGTTATTCAGCGTTAAATGAAGAAGGGGCCGCATCTGCGGCCCCTTCGGTGTTAATGCCTCTTTTATTGAACGGTTTTGGCGAGGGCGTCTTTCTCCAGTTGAGCCGCTACGGCCTTGCAGACCTCGCCGTCCTTCCAAGCCCAGGCCCGGAATAAAAACTGGCGGTATTCTTTTTCCTCCGCAGTTTGTTCCGCCTGATTTTCGTCTAGGTTTTGCGCATAAATAAAGTGCAGAACGAAGCCTTCTGCCGTTTCTTCCAAAACAATCTTTAACTGAGACTCAGTCCCCGCAGCCGTTGCATCAATCGTGGTTGTTATGGATTTTTCCGGATCAAGTTCGTGATGTTCAACAATTGTTTGACCGCCGTTTTGTCCGGAAAGTTTGATTTCCAGGTCGATCCTTTCCTTTTCTTCAACGGTTTCACTCTTTAAGGGCTTGCTGTCAAGGAAGAAGTCCAGGTATTCATGTCGATTCAGATAAGCTTTCTTGAGCGCTTCCCAAACCTGTTTACGGGGCACGCCTGCCAATTCAGGATCGATGTCGCACAAGGCGATGCTGTGTTGAAAAACTTCTTTTAAAGCCATGACGTTAATGTTCCTTTTTTGCTGAGAGAGCCGCCTGTTCTTTGCTGCGCTGGATGCGTTTTTCGAGCCAGATACTGTATCGAGACATAATCAGGCTGAACACAAAATAAATGATGGCAATAAATAGGTAGCCTTCCAAGAAGAAGTTGCGCCAATTGGGATCACCCAAAGCAAGACGCAGGCTGCCGGTTAAGTCATACATGGAGACGATTGTCACCAGCGACGTATCCATGAACGTCGAAAGAAGATTGTTCACGAACGCAGGTATGACGGTGACCAATGCCTGCGGGAGAATAACCGAAGTGTAGATTTGGTACTTAGAGAGCCCCAAGGATGCGGCCGCTTCATATTGTCCTTTTGGAATCGTCTGAAGTCCGCCTCGAATGGTCTCAGCCATGTAAGCCGCCTGGAAAAGAACGATACCGATCACAATTCGCCAAAATGCATCGATCCTAAAACCGGGCGGAAGGATCAGCGGAAAAATAAAGGATGCGACAAATAAAACAGTAATTAGAGGGACTCCGCGCACGAGCTCAATGTAACCGATGCAGAGCATTCGGATCGCAGACATTTTGGAGCGTCGTCCGAGTGCCAGCAGGATGCCTAACGGCGTAGAGGCCGTCATGCCGAAGAGCGTCAGGATAATAGTCAGCGGCAGACCGCCCCAGTAGTCTGGGTCGATTTTTGACAGACCGAAGCAGCCGCCCAGCATCAGAACGAAAAATGAGCCTAAGGCGAGGACCCAGCCCGCGGTCAGAATTTTGCAGCCGGTGCGGTTCCAAAGCTGAGGAAAGGCCGAGATGATCAGCATCAGGATGACGCCGCCGGTCGCTGCCGCGGCTCTCCACTGCTCGTCATAAGGGAAGCGACCGAATAAAATCAGGCGCCACTTCTCTGTCACGAAGCCCCAGCAGGCGCCGTCGTGGTTATTCATACAAGCTTTAAAGTCAGCTCTGAAAATGGCATCTGAAACGCCCCATCTCCAGGCATACCATCCCGCAGCTCCGATTAAGAGGAACAAACCGATAGTAACGACGGACGCAATCGGAGAGTAAAAAAACGACCTCCACAGATTTGCAGGAAAAGCGCTTTGAGGTCTCTTCATCGGCTTCCCCTAATGACAATTCTGTTGATGCTGTTCATTACTACAGAAATCACCAGATTTAGGAACAGATAAACAGACATGATGATCACGATGACTTCGAGGGCCTGTCCGTTGAGGTTGATGGTTGAATTTCCGATCGAAACTAAATCCGGATAACCCACCACGACAGCCAGGGAAGAGTTTTTTGTTAGGTTCATGTACTGGCTGGCCAGAGGCGGAATAGCCAGTTTCAGAGCCTGGGGAAAAATGACATAGCTGATGGCTTCTAGGCGTGTCATCCCAAGCGCTTCAGCGGCATGCCACTGGCCTTTCGGCACTGCTAATACGCCTGCACGGATAATTTCAGCAATTGAAGAAGAAGTAAAGAATGTCAGCCCGATCCACAGCGCCAAAAACTCAGGAGAAAGAGATGCTCCCCCTTCAATGGCGAAGCCCTGCAGTTCCGGTTTAGACCATCCGCCGAAGAATCCAAAACACAGCCAAGCAATTCCGCCCACGGCAATTGCGCCGGAAAGCGATAAAACCGTTGAGATCAAGCCGGTATAAATTTTGAGGAGGAGGGGACGCGCGACGAAGAAAGCTAAAGCGGCAGTCAGAAAGGACCAAGCGCAGGCGACGGCATTGGACCGCGGTACGGCAAATTGAAGTCCCGCCTTAGAGAGGAGTCCCCAAGAGCCGAATTTCACCGCTTCCATAGAATCCGGAAGCAGCTCGGTGATGATGAGGTAGATCAGGAGAAGCTGTACGATGAGCGGGATGTTGCGGTAAAACTCGACGTGCGCTGCACCTAAAAATTTCAGAAGCGGATGTTTTGACAACCGCATAAGGCCGATGATGACGCCAAGGACCGTCGCCGTAATGATGGAAACGACGGAAACTTTGATGGTATTGAGCAGTCCGACAAGAAAGGCTTTGAAATAAGCTTCCGTAGAACTAAAAGAGATGAGAGACTCACCTATTTCAAAGCCTGCCTGTTCATGGAGAAAGGCGAAACCGGAATGAATATTTCTGGCTGCGAGGTTGGCAGAAATATTGAAGATGAAGCTGCCGAAAATAATGGTGAGGACCACAAGTATGGCGGACTGCCATATAAAGGCCTTACGTTTTCTGCTTGCTTCCCTTTTGAGCCATGCGGCGTCACCGTGCGGGTGATTCATTATCTTGTACTAATTTGTTTTTGATACTGCGGAATTGCGGCAGGAATACAAAATTCCATGCCGCAATTAAATATAAATTAAAAATGGAATCGGTTAGCGGACGGGAGGAGCGTAGAGAATGCCGCCGTTGGTCCACTGATTATTGATTCCGCGAGGGAGAGCCAGCGGAGTCTTCGGTCCTAAGTTTCTTTCAAAACTTTCACCGTAGTTGCCGACCTGCTTAACAATGCGGTAAGACCAGTCTTTATCCAGGCCGAGGAGTTTGCCCATATCTTCACCGGAGCCGAGGAGGCGCTTGACGTTCGGATCTGTCGAAGTTTTACGGAGCTCATCGGCATTTGCCTGAGTGATGCCTTTTTCTTCGGCTTCGATGAACGCATTGAGCACCCAGCGGGCAATCTGGAACCATTCGTTATCACCGCGGCGGACGGAAGGTCCGAGAGGTTCCTTAGAGATAACTTCAGGCAGAATCACATAATCATCGGGGTTAGCAACTTTCGTTCTTGCGCCGGCCAAGTCACTCATATCGGTTGTGTAAACCTGGCATCTGCCAGAGAGGAAAGCACCTTGAGTCGCTTCAGTAGTGTCAAAAAGAACGGCTTTGTATTTCATGCCGTGAGACTTGAAGTAATCGGCGACGCTGGGCTCGCTGCTGGTGCCGGACTGAACGCAGATTGTGGCTCCGTTCAGTTGCTTAGCGGATTTTACGTTTAATTTTTTAGGAACTAAGAAGCCCTGACCGTCGTAGTAGTTGGTTCCCACAAAGACTGCACCTAAAGAAGCATCGCGAGTCAGGTTCCAGGTTGTATTTCTGGCGAGAACATCAACTTCACCGGCCTGAAGAGCGGAGAAACGCTGCGGGGAGTTCAGGGGGACGAATTTCACTTTATTGGCGTCGCCGAGAACAGCGGCGGCTAACGCACGGCAATAATCGACGTCTAAGCCGGTCCAGTTGCCTTTGCTGTCTGCATTAGAGAAGCCGGGCGCAGCAGTATTGACACCGCACACGACAACATCGTTGGCCTTAACTTTATCCAAGACCGGACCTGCAAAGGCAGGGGCGGCAAGAGAGAGGGATACGGCCGCTAAGGCGCCGGCCAGAATGGTTTGATTCATTTGAGATTCTCCGGTTGGAAAGATGATTAATTTTTAACACATTGAAACCCGCTTCAACCGTCTTTGAGGGAAAACTTGTGGACAGACGCCTTCATCGCGTCGGAATTACGAATAGATTGCCCATTTTTAGACGGTCGGGAGATTAATTCGCCTTAAAAGGTACAAACTGAGACGATCACACAGGGGACTTGTTATGGAATACAAGGATTACTACAAAATTTTAGGCGTGGATCGCTCGGCTTCGGAAGCCGATATTAAGAAGGCCTTCCGAAAGCTGGCACATAAATATCACCCGGATGTCTCCAAAGAAAAGGATGCTGAAGCTAAGTTCAAGGATGTGAACGAGGCCTACCAAACTCTGTCCGATCCGGAAAAGAAAGCAGCTTACGACCAGCTCGGTCAGCGCAGAGAAGGCAGTAGTTTTGAACAGCCTCCCGGATGGGGCGGTTTCGGTGGCGGTGCTTCGCACGGCTTTGAAGGCTTTGATTTTGGCGGTGGCGGATTTGATTTCGCTGATTTGTTCTCTCATATGGGAGGCGGCGCTCGTGCCGCACGTCCGCAGGCCGGTGAGGATTTGAACGCAGAAGTTCAAATTACTCCGGAACAGGCTTTTAACGGAACAACCGTGAGTATCTCTCTGCGCGAGCCGGAAGAAACAGCTGACGGTCGAGTGCGCCATGTTACTAAGACCTTGGAAATTAAGGTTCCGGCAGGCACGATCGACGGACAGAAGATGAGAGTGACCGGCAAGGGCGGCCCGGGTTACAACGGCGGTCCGAACGGTAACCTGTACATCACGATTAATATCATTGAGGAAGGCCGCTTCAAGGTTGAAGGAAGAGACGTCTATCAGACCGTTCCTCTGGCCGACTTCGAAGCTGTTTTGGGTGCCGAAGTCGTTGTGCCGACACTCTCGGGAGGGAAGATTTCCGTCAAGATTCCGGCCGGTGCCAAGGCTGGACAGAAGATTCGTATCGGCGGCAAGGGCTTCCCGAACAAGAAAGGACCGGCAGGCGATATGTATTTGGTGATCTCGATCGTTGTTCCGTCCGCTCCTTCTGACGAAGTGAAAGAGCTCTATCAGAAGATAGCGGAAGCCTCGAAATTCAACCCGAGAGAAAACCTGTAGGAGATAAACGATGAGTCAGATGATTGTTACGGAAGTGCAGACCACGTTCAGTCCCGAAGAACTGCAGGAAGTAAGCGGGCTGCCCGCGGAGATTTTTAATGAGATTAGGGATCTGGGCGCGCTGGATGAATTTTTAGATCACGGACGATATGTTTCCCGCAGTTTTGTGGTGATCCGCAAGGCCGCCAGACTGCGCAGAACCTTTGATCTTCAGAGTGATGCTTTGGCGCTGTTGATTCACTACATGGCCGAAGCTGATGCTTTGAAAGACAAGATCAGACATTACCAGCTTGGGAACATCAATCCTTACTTGTAAGAGGAATCTCTGAATCTTCTTATGTTTGGACGTTCCTTTTGGTAGGCTTATACGGGAAAGGAAAGAACAAACATGGATTTATCTTTAAAACTTTTATCTATCTTCGCTCTGATCGTGGCGGCCGCCTACTTCGCCATATCGGAAATCTCTCTCGCCGGTTCCCGCCGAGTCAGGCTGACTCAAATGGCCGAGAACGGTGACAAGCGCGCTCAGGAAGTCATCAATCTGCAGGAAAAACCCGGACCGTTTTTCTCTGTTATTCAAATCGGCATTAACGCGGTCGCGATCCTCGGCGGTATTGTTGGTGAAGCCGCTTTCACAGATGTGTTTGCCGGCCTGTTTAAATGGTTTGTTCCGGCTCAGTATTTAGAGACAACATCGTTTTTGTGTTCATTCCTCCTAATCACGATGTTGTTCATCATCTTTGCCGACCTCCTGCCGAAACGCATCGGTCTGACCAATCCGGAAAAAATTTCCGTCCGTTTGATCGGTTCCATGCAGGTCCTTATCAAAGTTTTGAAGCCTTTTGTTTGGCTGCTGACAGTTATTTCCAACGCTTTGATGAAACTGTTCGGACTGCCGACTCAAAATAAAAACAAGATTACGAGTGAAGACATCGTCGCAACAGTGGACGCAGGCGCGGCTGCCGGTTTGATCGCGCCGAGCGAACAGGCTGCGATTGAAAATGTGATGGACTTGGAAAGCCGTTTGGTTCCGAGCGCGATGACGGCACGAGAATATGTCGTTTATTTCACGCTGGATGAGAGCTATGAAAGTATTGCGAAGAAGATTGCTTCCAGCCCTCACAATAAATTCCCTGTATGTGATCGAGACATTGACCACGTTATCGGCTATGTGGACTCGAAAGATATCCTTCGCCGAGTCATTGAAGGAAAGACCTTTTCTCTTAAAGATCAGAACTGCATTTCTTCTCTTCCGGCTGTTCCCGACTCACTGACACTGTCGGAAGTTTTGGACCTCTTTAAAACCCAGCGCTCCGACTTTGCGGTGGTGCTGAATGAGTACGCCCTGACCGTCGGTGTGATTACCTTGAACGACATTATGAGCACCGTCATGGGAGAGTTCGTTTTGACGCCGGATGAGGCCCAGATTGTTCAGCGTTCCGACGGTTCGTGGCTGATAGACGGCGCGACTCCGATCGACGACGTTGAACGTGTGTTTGATTTCGGTCAGCTGCCGGAGGACGAAACTTATGAAACCTTAGCCGGCTTCATGATGTATATGCTTCGTAAGATTCCGAAGTTAACGGATCACATTGAGTACGGCGGTTATCGATTTGAAGTCATCGACGTCGAACGTCACAGAATCGACCAGATTCTGGTGACCAAAATCGGTTCAAAGGATGAGGAAAAGAAACCCGTACTTCCTGAGGGCTCATCTGAGCCGGATAAGGATGCCGCAGCGCCTGCGGACGAGGAGCATAAATAAAATGAGAACGGGCGACATATCTCCCGTTCTCATTCCAGTCAAACCTCTTCAGACGACCTAGGCTTCCGCTTTTTTAGCCGTTCTGGGGGATCTTTTGGCGCCGGCCGGTGCCTTCTTATCGCCGGTCTTTTCCTCGAACTTAAATCCGATTTTGCCCTTGCTGTCCGTGACCAGATAAGCCGAGAATTTTCGTTTTGTTCGGTTAGAGACAAAATCGTGCAGCAGATCCGTGGAGCCGGTGGAAAGAAGCTTACTCATTTCCTCGCGGCTGATCAGCTGCTGCAAGATGACTTTAGAACTGCGGAATGAGCACTTCTTCTTCGCATTCGGATCGAGGTGATCCTCGCAGACGTAGGCGTTTTCCGTCTCATAGACATTCTTGCCGCAGACAGGGCACTTTCCTACGGGCTCGGTTTTGCGCAGTTCTGCGAGATCGACAGTTTCACGTTCCGGCTTCTCTCCGAAATCAAAGTCGATTTTGAAATCAGGCGCCGGTCCGAGCTTGAGCACCGCGGAGAAGGGCCGTCCCATTTTGCTGATGAATCCGTCAAGCGGTCCGATCTGACCTTTCGTTAGCAGTTCATCAACTTCTTCAGGCGCAAAAGTTCTTCCGCCGGGATGTTTCGGAATGCTGTAATCGCACGACGTGCATGCAAATCGTCTGTAGTTTTCGACAATTTTTCCGCCGCACTTCGGGCAGGGAGCTTTCAGCGTCGCCGGGTTGCTCAGCGGAACTGTGTCGGCGCCGTAGCTTTTTGCCTGATCCACAATACTGCGGGTGAGGTCACCGATCTCTTTCATAAAGTCTTTGCGGGAAAGCTGTCCCTTTTCGATTTGAGACAGTTTGTATTCCCATTCACCGGTGAGTTCGGCCTCGGAAAGCGTTTCGATATTCAGGCCCTTGAGGAGAGTAAGGAGCTGGGAGGCCTTTGCCGTCGGGATCAGTTCACGTCCTTCACGAATTAAGTAGCTTTGAGCAATAAGCCCTTCGATAATTGCCGCGCGTGTAGCCGGGGTTCCGATACCTTTCTCGGACATTGCGTCACGCAGTTCAGCTTCTTCTACGGTTTTACCTGCGTTTTCCATTGCGCTCAGCAATGTTGCTTCCGTGTAGCGGGCCGGTGGTTTTGTCGCCAGTCCGAGCGCATCCGATTTGACGGTAAGCGGTGTTTCGCCCTTTGCAACCGGAACTAACTCGCTGCCGGAATCCTCGCTTGTGCGGCCGTAAACTTCGAGCCAGCCGGGGTGCTGCATGACTTTTCCTTCACTCACAAAGTGATAGCCCTCAACAACGGTCGTACGCGTCGTATTCAGGAATTGAGCGGGAGGATAAAAAACAGCGATAAAGCGTTTTGTTACGAGGTCGTAGATCTTCTGCTCTACTTCCGACAAAGTTCCTTTAGGGACTTGGCCGGTCGGAATGATGGCGAAGTGGTCACTGATCTTGGCATTGTTGAAGATTTTTTTAGTGAACACGACGTAGTTATCCTGCAGAGCCTTCTGTGCAAATTTGCCGAGAGAGGATGTTTGGGCGATGACGCCTAAAGTCTCTTTAACGGTCGGAAGATAATCTTCCGGCAATGCGCGGGCATCCGTACGAGGATAGGTGAGCAGTTTGTGCTTTTCGTAGAGCGCCTGAGCAATGGAAAGCGTTGTTTTGGCGGAGAAACCGAAGCGGGAGTTAGCCTCGCGCTGCAGCGTAGTCAGGTCGTAAAGGGCAGGGCAAGAAGAAGTGGAGGGCTTAGATGTTTCAGTGACCGTACCCTTCTTTCCTCTGACCGCATCGGCAATTTTCTGTGCTTCTTCAGCAGACCAAAGCCTTTCTGCTTTCAAGTCAGGATCCGAACTCTTTTTAAAAGCAGGATCAAAATATTTGCCTTCGTATACGCCGGCGCTGGCTTTGAAGTCGGCGTGAACCTCCCAGTAATTGCGAGGAACGAAGTTTCGAATCTTTTCTTCACGGTTTACAACGAGCGCGAGTGTAGGCGTCTGGACTCTGCCGACGGTCGTAAGGAAAAAGCCGCCGTCCTTACTATTAAATGCTGTCATGGCACGGGTGCCGTTGATACCCACCAGCCAGTCGGCTTCAGAACGACTCTTGGCCGCATCAGCGAGAGGCTGCATTTGTTCGTCCGTGCGCAGGTGCTTGAAAGCATCGAGGATCGCATTTTTTGTCATGGACTGAAGCCATAAACGGTAAATCGGCTTCTTGTTCTTTGCTGCTTCCATGATGTAACGGAAGATCAGTTCGCCTTCACGTCCTGCATCACAGGCGTTTATGACTTTATCGACCTCTTTACTCTTGAGGAGTTTTTTGAGGCCGTTCAATTTGGTTTCGGACTTTTTAATCGGAGCGAGGTCAAAGTGAGAGGGGATAACCGGGAGGTTTGCGAAGCTCCATTTGCCTCTTTTTACTTCGTACTCTGTCGGCTCCTTGAGCTCAAGCAGGTGACCCACTGCGGAAGCAACGATATAAGAATCTCCTTCGTAGTGGTCGCCGACCTTTTTTAAGCCGCCGATGGCCCGTGCGATGTCTCCTGCAACAGACGGTTTTTCGGCGATGACAAGTGTTTTGCCCATTTTTAATCCAATAATTATGTACTTATGTCTTTTTCTAAATTAGCACTTTTTCAAAGATGCGGTGATTTCTTTTCCGTTAATCAACATGTAACAGGTGTTTTAGTCTGTATATAAGTAGTTGCAGCGACGAGTATTATTAAAGGTTTACAGATAACAAATTGATTTTTGGAGCATAAAGTTGGCTTTACTTCCGATTCTTAAATATCCTGATCCGCGGCTTGCCACCAAGGCAGCAACGGTTACGGAGTTTGACGACAAACTCAAGCAGCTTGCCGCTGATATGGCCGAAACAATGTACAAAGCTCCCGGCGTAGGTCTTGCCGCCACACAAGTCGATCGCCATATTCGATTGATTGTGATTGATATCACCGAAGAGAAGAATGACTTGAAGGTCTTGGTTAATCCGGAACTTGTTGAGTCAAGCGAAGAGACCAAACCCTGGGAAGAGGGCTGCTTATCGCTTCCCGGTATTTACGATAAGGTCACCCGACCGGCTCAGGTAAAGATTAAGGCTCAGGACTTGGAAGGAAACTATTTTGAATTGGAATGCGACGGACTTTTAGCCGTTTGCGTTCAGCACGAAATGGACCACTTAGATGGCTTGGTTTTCGTGGATCATCTGAGCATGCTTAAAAAACAGCGCATTCGTCACAAGATTCGCAAGATGCGTCTGGAAGAGGAGCGGGCCGCAAAGGAAGAGGCCTAAGCTAGGCTTCCGCTTGCCACACGAGAGAGGCGATCGATCGCGTGATTGCCCCGAAATGGATCGGGGGCAAGTCGTGACCCATCCGCGGCAGGGCGAGAAATTCAGATTTAGGAATCAAGTCGGCGACTTCTTTTCCCGCCGCCAGCGGGAGGAGGGGATCGTCTTCGCCGTGAATGACTAACGTCGGAGCTGTGATCCGAGCGATGTCGCCCGACCGGTCTCCGCTTGCCAGAATCGCCAGAAGCTGACGTTCTCCGGCAGTTTGATCGATCTCATAGCGGCTCATCTCATGAAGGAGCTCGTGCCTTTCCTGCGCCGTGTACTCGTATGCCGGGCTCTTCAAAGTCATAAAGACCTTTTCGAGGTGTTTTTCCCTTCCTTCCTCTGTCGAGAGATCTCCCGAGTGCGTAAGAATGGAATAAATAGCGCGCAGTTTTCCGAGACCGGTCCGCGGATTTCCCGAAGCTGACATGATGGACGTGAGAGAAGCGACTCGGGAGGGGCGGATGGATGCTAAGGTTTGTCCGATCATGCCGCCCATAGAAGCGCCTACGACGTGCGCTCTCTGAAGACTTAACTCATCAAGCAGCTGAACCAGGTCAAGGGCCATGTCTTCGAGTAAATAAGGTGCCTGGACAGGAAGGCGCAGAAGCGTCCTGCCGATGGCAGCGGGAACGGACATAGACGTTTTCAGATGGGAAAAATGCTCAGAAAGACCGGCGTCCCGGTTATCCACGGTGATGACGCGAAGGCTTTTTTCAAGAAGCATGGAAATAAAGCTGCGGGGCCAGCCGGCAGCCGGCATTCCCAGTCCCATGATTAATAGGACTGCCGGAAGCTGTTTATCTCCGAACACCTCGTAGTGAAAGCGTCCCGTTTTTAAGTGAGCGAAAGGCATGAGTAAACCACCGAAAATAGTCAGCTTTGATTATGAAACATTCGGCTCCGTCATTACAATTTCAATTCTGATTCGGGTTAAGAGGACAATATGAGAGTTATTTTTGCAGGGACGCCGGAGTTTGCGGCCAAAGCTTTAGAGGCTTTAATTCAAAGCGAACATGAAGTCGTGATGGTTTTATCTCAGCCGGACCGACCTGCGGGCCGCGGCCGCAAGCTGAAAGAAAGCGCCGTGAAAGCACTGGCCAAGCAGCACGGTATTCCTGTTTACACGCCGCTGTCTCTCCGTGTCGAAAAAGGCGGCGAAGAAACGGCCGAAGTACTGTCAAAAATGCAGGAAGCGCAAGCGGACGTTCTTGTTGTGGCTGCTTACGGACTGATCATTCCTCAGTTTGTTCTCGATATTCCCTTAGGTGTCCTGCCTCAAAAATTCCCGACGCTGAAAGCCGTGAATATCCATGGCAGTCTTCTTCCGGAGTGGCGAGGTGCGGCGCCGATTGCCCGTGCGATTGAGCGCGGTGACAAAGAAACGGGGATCACGTTAATGCAGATGGATGCCGGACTTGATACGGGCCCGATGCTCATGAAGCGTTCCGTTCCGATCACCGATAAGGACACGGCCGGCGAACTTACAGAGGTGCTTGCCCGACTCGGAGCCGAGATGCTGATTGACTATCTGCAGGATCCGCAGGCCTATCCGCCTGTTCCTCAGCCCGAGGGGGCCACTTATGCATCTAAATTGGCCAAGGCGGAGGGCCAAATTGATTGGTCGGCTTCTGCCGACAAGATTGCGGATAAGGTCAGAGCCTTTAACCCCGTGCCCGGCTGCTTCTGCGTCTGCGGGGATGAAGTACTGAAAATCTGGATGGCTTTTGCCGAAGCAGAACAGAAAACAAGCCAAGCACCCGGGACCGTCATTGAAAGCAGTGCTAAAGGAATTTTAGTTGCCTGCGGGGAAGGCTCTGTTTTGCGTATTACGCGTCTGCAGAGGCCCGGAGGAAAGCAGCTGGATGTTCGTGACTTTATCGCCGGTCACGCTTTTTCCAAAGGAGAGGTTCTTAAATGAGTTCTGCTGCCTTAGCCGTTACTCTTACGCAGACGATTCCGCTTTGGATCGGCGTCAAGAAGGGCTTGTCGATAGAAAAAGTCCTCGAAGGGCTGCCGAAAGATTCTGAAAATCGAAGCGCCTGCCAAAGCGTTCTGTATACAACCGTACGTCAGAGGGCTTTGCTTCAGAAGCTTTCCTCGGATCTGATCTCGCGCGCGCCCGCAGACGAGGTACTCGCATTAATAGAGCTTGCGCTTGGACTGCTGTCCGAAGGGAAGGAAAAGCCATTTACCGTAGTCAATGAAGCCGTCGCAGCAGCGAAACATTCCCGCAAAATGGTAAAGGCGGCCAATTTCGTCAATGCGATCTTGAGGCGCTTCGGCAGGGAAAAGATTGAACTTTTAGCGAAAGCTGAAAAGCTGCCGTCGGTACGCTTTAATGCACCTGATTGGTGGATCCGCCGCTATGAGGCAGTGTTCGGATCGCAGACGCCGGAGATTTTTGCACTTCAGCAAAAACATCCTCCGATGACAGTTCGCGTCAACACAAGAAGCGTATCTGTGGAAGAGGCGCAGGCCAAAATGGAAAAGGCAGGGATTCCGACCGAGCGCGTCGGCAAATTCGGTCTGATTTTTCTTGCTCCGAGACCGGTAAAGGATGTTCCCGGTTTTCTTGAGGGAGAGGTTTCGGTGCAGGATGCCGGAAGCCAGCTGGCGGCCGAACTCCTCGATGCTAAGGAAGGAATGCGGGTCCTGGACGCCTGTGCAGCACCGGGCGGTAAGACGGCTCATATTTTGGAGCTGGCTGACGCGGATATGACAGCGCTTGAAATTGATCCTAAGCGTGCGTCACGGATTACTGAAAATCTGGAGCGACTGGGCTTAAAGGCGAAAGTAACGGTGGCAGATGCGGGTGATCCTAAAAAATGGTGGGACGGCCGCCCCTTTGATAGGATTTTACTTGATGCTCCGTGTACGGCGTCGGGGATCGTGAGAAGACATCCTGACATTCCCTGGTCAAGAAAGCCCGAGGATATTGCCAAACTTGCGCGAACTCAAGGAAAGCTTCTGGAGACAATGTGGCCCCTCTTGGCAAATAATGGCAGAATTCTATATGCCGTCTGCTCGGTTTTTCCCGAGGAAGGGCCGCGCGGGATCGAGGCATTTTGCGCCCGCCATCCGGATGCCAAACTGATTCCGATCGGACCGAAAGGTGAAAAACTTTTATCGCTTTCTCCCGCTGAGGGACCGCAGGAAACCGGTTCTGTTTGGCCCGGCACGCACGACGGATTCTTTTACGCTTTACTTGAGAAAATTTGATGTCCTTAAAGAAACTGCTGGCGATCACGCTCCTTGTCTTGGGCACTTCGATGAGTGCTCAGGCTTCGGACGTTGTCGTGCCCGTCGACCCGATTATCGAAGGACAGGAGATGCCGGCGAAGGGTTTGTACTTCAGCAGCAGTTTCGAATTCGAACTCAGTTCCGAAGTTGAGGACGTCCTCCAGAGAGGGATCACGCTTTATTTTGTGATCGAAGTGGAAGTGGAAAAGAAGCGATGGTACTGGTTCGATCGCCCTATTTGCGGCATCAAGGAAACCATCCGTTTGAGCTTTAATCCTCTTACCCGCAGCTACCGTGTTGCAATCGGCGGTATGACGCAGAGTTTTTCTTCTCTTGAAGGGGCGCTGAGATTCATTAAAACGATTAATAATCTATACGTCGGCACCTACCGGAATCTTAATCCGGAGGATTATGAAGCGCGGGCTCGTTTTTATTTAGATACTTCTAAACTTCCGCGGCCGTTCCAGGTAACGCTGAGAAAGGACGACGGCTGGAATTTGAATTCGGGATGGTTTGACGCCGAAATTAAAGGCGCCGGGGAGAAATAAATGTCCAAGTACTTCCGGCTTGGGCTGATCGCAGTGATCGGCGTGAGCTGTGTACTGCTCTTCCTTTTAGTATTGGCCAGCCAGAACAGTACATTTTTTGAAAAATACTACACACTGCTCCTTTGGCTTAACACCATCATCGCGCTGGTATTTCTCGGACTTGTTTGTGTTCTTTTGTACCGACTCTACCGCAGAGCTCAAAAGAAAAAATACGGCGTAAAAATCCTCTCTAAATTTGCCTTGGCATTGGGTCTGACCGGCGTAGTGCCCGGGATTTTAATTTTTGCGACATCCGTGCAGTTTCTCCATACCTCCGTCGAATCCTGGTTTGACGTCCGAGTAGAGCGCGCACTGGATTCCGGTTTGACTTTGGGCAGAGAGGTTCTGGAGAACTTTCAGAGTTCTCTGCGGCAAAAAGCGCATGCTATTGCCAATGAAATTTCGGAAACACCTCCGACGAATTGGATGACGGTATTGGATGCAGCTCGAGAACGCCAAGGGCTGCAGGAAGCCATTCTGGTTAACTCCGCCGGCAATTTCATCACGGTCAGTGCGAGCTCTTTTAGGAGCCTGGTTCCCAGTGTTCCGACAAATCGTGTGCTTCAGACAGTCCGGACAAGAGGTTTTTGGCAGCAAATCGACGATGAGGCCGGAGGAATGCAGAAAGCCCGGGTTATCGTGTCCGTGCCGTCGGTAGAGAGCATTGCGTCATTTGCTTATCGAACCGAGCAGCCCGACTATCTGAAGGGGCGCTCTTCAGTTCTGCAGCCAGCCGGCTCCGAGACCGTATTTTTAGAGGTCGTGGATAACGTTCCTCCTTCCCTGTCAACGAACGCCGACACACTTATGAACGGCTACAGGGATTACCAGGAAATGGTGCTCGCGCGGGCGGGGCTAAACAATATTTATCTTATTTCTCTGACGCTGGTGCTTTTGCTCTCCATGTTCGGCGCCATTGCTCTCTCCGTGATTATGGCTAACAGAATCAGCCAGCCGCTGATGATGCTTTTGGAAGGTACGCGGAAAGTTGCAGAAGGCAAATACGATTTGATTCCGGAAGTTAAAGCCGACGACGAAGTTGGTGAACTTGCTCGCTCTTTTAACCGCATGACCGAGCAGCTGGCCCAAACGCAGGCGGCCTTAGTCCGACGCGGCGCAGAGCTTGAACAAGCTAAGAGCTACTTGGAACGTATTTTGGCCAAGATGTCTTCCGGCGTTATTGTTTTGAACAATGAGAAGAAGATTATTTCGGCTAACTCCAGTGCTTCCAGAATTTTGGGTATTCCGCTGACAGATCGGCTGGGCTCGGAATTTGCTCAGGCTATTCCGGGCTTTGCGTCTGCGGTCGTTGAGAAATTGGTGGCGCAGACCGATGAACGAACGGATATTACGCTTCAGTGCGAATACCAGCGCCCCGAGAGCGCCGTGACAAAACAAAATCTTTTTGCGAGAGCCACGCGTCTTCCGATCGGTGACGGCCAGGGATATTTGATTGTTTTTGATGACGTAACCGCCCTTGTTTCTGCCCAGCGAACCGAAGCATGGGGAGAGGTCGCCCGCCGGCTGGCTCATGAAATCAAGAATCCGCTGACGCCGATTCAGCTGGCTGCCGAACGTGTAGAGATGAAGATCGGCGAAAAACTGGAGGGACGTGACAAGGAGATTCTTGAGCGGGCGACTCGCACGATCGTCAATCAGGTAACGGCCATGAAGCAGATGGTCAATGATTTTCGTCTCTATGCGAAGATCGGTGCGCCCCACTACGACAAGCTTGATTTGAAAGCATTCATTGAAGAAGTGGTGAAGTTTTATCAGGCGGCCGGTATCCACATTGATCTCATTCTGCAGCCCGGGCTTCCTGCCGTAGAAGCCGACCAAAATCAGCTTCGCCAGGTCTTCCACAATCTTTTGTCGAATTCCATGGAGGCGGTACCTGACAAAGACAAACTGGTGGTTACCATCCGAGCCTCAGTGGCAGAAGACGAGAACGGCGACGTGGACGGGGTAGAGCTGGACGTTGCAGACAACGGTCCCGGCTTTACCGATCAAATTCTCGAACATGCTTTTGAGCCGTATGTCACAACGAAGTCTTCGGGCACCGGGCTCGGTCTTGCGACGATTAAGAAAATTGCCGAAGAACACGGCGCGATGGTTGCAGCAGAAAACCGTAAGGATATCGACGGAAAAGTCTGCGGCGCAAGGCTTATCTTTGTTTTTCACCGTCTTTGGCACGAACAAAGCCGACCGAATTGATTTGGTTCGGTAAAATGAAAAGAATTGTTTTATTACAAATAGAAAAACATGGCAGTAATTTTGGTTGTTGACGACGAAATCGGAATTCGGGAACTTCTCTCTGAAATTCTTTCCGATGAGGGCTACGGAGTTCTTTTAGCAGAGAATGCAAGTGCAGCAAGATCTGCAATGACACAGCACCCGGATTTGGTTCTGCTTGATATTTGGATGCCGGACAATGACGGTGTCTCTCTTCTTAAGGAGTGGAATGCGACCGGCCAGCTTAACGTTCCGGTGATTATGATGAGCGGCCACGCGACGCTGGATACGGCCGTGGAGGCGACGAAATTCGGCGCAGTAGACTTTTTGGAGAAGCCTATTGCTCTGTCCCGATTGATCAGCTCGGTCAAAGAGGCGCTGGCTAAGAGCCCTCGTGAACCAAAGATCGGAGCTGCTGTTCGTCCGCAATACAACCGTGCCGAACCGGCGCCGGTTCGATCCGGCGTTCAGGCGCCTATTCCGGCTGCTCCGGCGCCGCTTCAGTCCCAGGAGAAATCCGGCAGTGCTTCCGGTTCCCAGCTTCTTGAGCAGGTGGATTTTTGCGCGCCGCTTAGGGAGGCAAGGGACCAATTCGAACGCATTTATTTCTTAAACCTTTTAAAACGCGAAAATAATAGTATTACGCGAGTGGCCAGTTTTGCAGGACTGGAGAGAACCCACCTGTATCGCAAGTTAAAACAGCTAGGAATCGAAGTCGGCAAAATCGGCAAAGCAAAAGAGTAGTTCTTTGCTTTGAGTAACTAAGGAGGAGAAATGCGGATTCTGATCATCGGAGCGGGAAAAGTCGGCTCCTCCGTCGCAGGCAACTTGGTGTCCGAGTCCAATGACATCACGATCGTGGACACTAATAAAGCCAAGATTGCCGAGATTCAAAGCAATTACGACCTCCAAGGGATTGTGGGTGACGCCACCTCACCGTCCGTTCTCGCTGACGCCGGCGCCGTCGACGCTGACATGATCATTGCGGTCACCGCAAATGATGAAACCAATCTTGCCGTGACGCTGATTGCAGAACAGCTTTTTAATGTTCCTTCCCGTATCGCACGCGTCCGTAATGACGAGCTCAGAGAGTATCCGGCGCTTCTTTCTACCTCGGGTTTTCGTGCGACCTCAGTGATCTGGCCTGAGGAAGCGATTACCAACTACATTGTCCAGCTGATTACTTACCCGGAAGCGCTCCAGGTGATTGAGTTTTCCGACGGAGACGTAGTGCTGATGTCGGTAAAGATCGTCAGCGCATCAAAAATGTGCGGACGTCCCGTCAGCGCACTGCAGGACGAACTGCCGAGGGTTAAGGTTCAAATCGTTTCCATCTATCGACAGAAGTACCGGTTGGACGACATTGACGGAAAAACAGTCTTAGAGGCCGGCGACGAAATTTTCTTCCTTACGACGAAGGCCTGTGCACACGCCGTTGTGAAAGCATTCCGAGTAAAAACGCGGCGTTCGGACCGCGTCATGATTGTTGGCGGCGGCAGCTTAGGGCTGCAGCTTGCCAAAGCGCTGGATCAGGTCGAGACCGTTTCAGGAGATGCTTACAACGTCAAGATTATTGAGTCGGATATTTCCCGCTGTCAGTTTTTATCTCAGAACCTTTCCAGCTCCGTTCTTGTGCTGCACGGCGACATGACTGACGAGAGCCTGTTTATCGACGAAGGTATTGCCAACACAGACCTTTTTGTCGCGGTCAGCAACGATGATGAAGACAATATTATGAGTTGTCTGCTGGCGAAGAAACTCGGGGCTCACCGCGCGATTACGCTGATTAACCGCACGGACTATATCGATTTGGTTGAAGGGACCAGTATTGATATTGCTTTCTCTCCGACGGAAGCAACGCTGTCGGATCTGCTGCGGCATATCCGTCAGGGCGACGTGTTGTCGGCCCATACGCTGCGCAGAGGAGGCGCAGAGGTGATGGAAATCGTCGCTCACGGCTCTGCTAAAAACTCAAAAGTTATCGGACGGCCGGTGGACAAGATCGCTATGCCTCAGGGGACGGCGATCGGATGCATTCTGCGAACGGTCGCCGGCGTTCAGGAAGTATTTATGGCGAACGAAGTACCGGAAGTGCTCGACGGAGACCAAGTGATTGTCTTTATGGGCAACAAGCGCCAAATTTCCGAAGTGGAAAAACTGTTCGCGCCTTCCGTAGGATTCTTCTAAGATGCAGCTGCTGCCGCCAGTCCTTCGCCTGATGCTGCTCCCCGTACTTAATGTTCTGGGACCGATCATCATCGGCTTTTCTCTGTCGATGCTGATTCCGCTGGCATTGTCTTTATGGAAGAAGGACGGAGCCTCTGCCGGTTTTGAAATTGCTTTCTGCATTACGTTTTTCACCGGGCTGCTGATGTGGCTTCTGACACGGCGCTACAAGCGAGAGCTGATTCCTCGGGACGGCTTTCTTTTGGTTACGATGGCCTGGGTTCTTTTGGCTTTAGCCGCAACGATCCCCCTTTACGTCAATATCGAAGGCATTTCCTTTGTGCATGCGTTTTTTGAGGCGACTTCCGGTATTACGACGACCTGCGGCACCATTCTCTCAGGGCTGGACAGACTGCCGCTCAGCGTGAATTTTTGGCGGTGCTTTCTTGCATGGATGGGCGGTATCGGAATTCTGGTGATGGCGGTAGCCGTGCTCCCTCTGTTGGGCGTCGGCGGCTCGCAGATTTTCCGGGCGGAAAGCTCCGGTCCGATGAAGGAAGGTCGGCTTACGCCTCGAATTGCCGATACGGCGAAGGCTTTCTACAACATTTATTTGGCGATCTCCGTGGCATGCGCCGTCTGCTATCACTTTGCAGGGATGGATTGGGACGATGCCATCATGCACACCTTTACCACGGTCTCTTTAGGCGGCTACTCCAGCCATGACGCGGGCTTTGCCTATTGGCCGGGCAGAGCTGTGGACTGGGTCTGTGTGGTTTTCTTATTGATCGGGGGCATTAACTTCTCCATGCACTTTATTGCGTGGAGAAAGCTGTCTTTGAAGGTCTATTGGAAGGACGTGGAGACCTGCGGGTGGATCGGAACGGCTGCCCTTATTTCGATTTTCGCATCCTTCATGCTGGTTTATTCCAAGACGTACACCAATGTCTACGATGCAATTTATTACGGCGTGACGAATACGGTTTTTGTGATCAGTACCAGCGGCTTTGCCAATACCAATTACGGCGAATGGCCGCTGGTCGTCCAGTTAATGATTCTTTTCGGATCATGTTTCGCAACCTGTGCGGGATCGACGGGCGGTGGTTTTAAGATGATTCGTGCGATTGCATTGGTGAAACAAGGCAACTTGGAATTTAAACGTATTCTTCACCCGCGTATGGTGCGTCCGCTGATCATCGGAAATAAGGTGATTGATAAGCAGATTATCTTCTCGGTGATGGCGTTTTTAATGCTCTACACCGTGATTGCGCTGGTTAGTACGATTGTGTTCCTGCTTTCGGGGCTTGACGGCTTGACGTCGTTTTCGGCTGCGCTGTCCTGTCTGAATAATTTAGGGCCTGCTTTAGGAAGTCTCGGACCGTCCTATAACTTTAGCTCCTTGTCTGATTTCCAGGTTTTGTTCTGCTGCTTCCTGATGGTTATCGGACGTCTTGAGCTTTTCACAGTTCTCGTTCTCTTTACCCGCGGGTTCTGGAGAGCCTAAAGTCCAAGATAAGAAAACGAAAAGGACGGTGAGAATCCGTCCTTTTGCTGCTTAAGAGGTCAGTCTATCAAACGCCCCACACCACAGGTGTGTCGTCCTTGAGGCTTAGTTCAAACATTTCCAGCAGCGGGTAGGCCCTTTGCGTGAAATAAACAGGCTGTTCGATCGAGGGCTTCTTTTCCTCATCTAAATCCTTGCCTTCCCTAAAAAGTTTGTCCTCGCGTTCACGGACCGCTTTTAAGTATTCTTTTTCCTTTTCCATCTCGGTCTTCAGTGCCGCGATGGCAGCCGGCAGCTCTTCAGGCGTGAGAACACCGCGGATGCCCAAGGGTTTTCCGATGACTTTGAAAACCTTATCAGCCGTTTCACGGAACATGTAAATTTCGCCTGCAGCATTGCTCTTAAACGTAACGATCGCCATGGTGACCTCAATGAGTGAAAGAAATATTTTAGATGGAATGCAGGCCTGAGGAAACCTGAGAGGCTTTAAATGAGCGACCGAAGGCACCGTCCATATAAAATGTCGTTATCTTTTACGAGGAAGTTTGAAGAATGGAGAAATTGCCCAAAGGGATCATCTTAGCGGCACACAAACCGATTGCCAGTGCCATGCTCAAGGCCGCAACCCAGATCATGGGGCCGATTGATCACTGTGCAGCAGCCGATATTGATTCCGACGCGGAAGAGAAAGACCAGTTCGAACATCTAAAGAAGGTTTGGGATTCGGTTCAAACAGATGAAATGATTATTCTTTTGGATATCGAGGGAGCAACGCCCTGCAACGTATTAAAGAAATACACCAGCGGGAAACGATGCATGGTTGTGTCCCCTTTGAGCTTTCCTTTGTTCTTTAAGATGCTTACCTATCGTTCGCTGAGTTTTGAAGAGCTGCGGGCAAAGGCTCAGGAGATCCGTCCCGTTATCTGTATTCCCGGAGAGTGCACCGATGAAAACCATTGAAGTAGAAGTCATTAATCGTCTCGGACTCCATGCTCGTCCGGCCGCCAAGCTTACCCAGAAAGCGAATGAATTCTTAAGTGAAATCAAGATTGATAAAGACGGCCGCGTTGTGAACGGAAAATCGATTATGGGCGTCATGCTTCTAGCTGCTTCTAAAGGCACGGTTTTAAAGATTAGCGCCGACGGAACGGATGAAGAGTCCGCTCTTCAACAGCTGAAAGAGCTTTTTGATACCAAGTTCGGAGAGCACGACTAATCATGAGTGAAAAGCTTGTGTCTCAACGACAGGAGCTGAGAGGGGTCGGCGTTTCGAGCGGTATCGGCTTCGGACACGCCAGAGTGATGCAGACTTCTTCTCTGCAGGTTCCCCGCTACTCGGTGACTGCCGAAGATGTCAGCAAAGAGGTGAGCCGCTTTAAGAAAGCGGTGGGCTCTGTCAGCAGAGAGCTCGATCAGATGATTCGGCGTTCTCCTAAAAAAGCGCCTAAAGAAGTTAAAACTTTTCTTGAAGTCTTCAAACTTCTGGTCAATGATTCAACGATGTTTGAAGACGTATCGGACCGGGTTAAAACTCAGCTCATCAATGTCGAGTGGGCGCTGCAAAAGCACCTGGAAGATACGCTGAAACTATTTGACAGCCTTACGGATGCCTACTTAGCCGAACGCAGCGACGATATCGTTCATGTTGTCCGCAGACTGCAGGAGGAGCTGACCGGAGAACGCCGCAAAATCCAAGAAAAAGTGCGTAATGCTCAGTCGGAAGTGATTTTGGTGACGAATGACCTTTCGATTGCCGACGTGATTTGGCTGACGGAATACGAAGAGCTGGATTTAGTCGGTATCGTCACGGAAAAGGGCGGTCCGACTTCTCATACGGCTCTTTTATCTCAAACGCTCTTTATTCCTGCCGTCGTGGGTGTGGCCGGAGCGGTCTCCGTTATTAAAAATAATGATCGTATTTTTGTAGATTCCAACAGCGGTCAAATCATCTGCAATCCGACATCTGCAGAAATTAAGGAGATCGAACGGAACGTCAAAGCTCAGGAAAAGAAGTATTCGCAGCTCTATCGTGCACGCCGCCGAGTGGCCGAAACGAAAGACAAGTTCCGAGTTACTCTGAAGGCCAACGTGGCCATGGTCTCAGGACTTGATGAGATTTTGCACCTAGGTGCTCAGGGCGTAGGTCTGTTTCGCAGCGAGTATTTATTCATGGGGCGGGACAATCTCCCGGACGAACGGGAGCAGATGGAAAGCTATCGAGAGCTGATTGACACGATGGCCGGGCGTCCGGTCACCATCCGTACGATCGACGTCGGCGGAGACAAGCTGCTCAATGCCGAAGCAAGAAAGCGCAACTATTTTTCAGGTGCGGAAAAAGAAGATAATCCTGCGCTGGGTTTGAGGGCGATCCGTTTTACCCTGGCGAATCCGAATCTTTTTATCACGCAGATTCGAGCGATTCTTCGAGCTGCTTACGGTGCGGACGTGCGCATTATGCTGCCGATGATTTCGAGTCTGCAGGAAGTGCAGGAAGCCAAACGATACATAGAACTTGCCAAGACGCAGCTCCGAGAAGATAAGCTCGACTTTAATGAATCCGTGCCGGTGGGCATCATGATTGAACTGCCCGCGGCCGTGATTTGTGCCGAGGAGCTCCTCAGCGAAGCAGATTTTGCCTCCCTAGGTACCAATGATCTCATTCAGTACACACTTGGCGTTGATCGCGGAAATCCTTCGGTGGCTCCGCTCTACGACGAATGTCATCCGGCAGTGCTTAGATTAATTCGTACGGCGGCCAAGGCAGCCCAAAAACTGGACAAACCGATTTCAATTTGCGGCGAGATGGGCGGACGCCGAGAGATGGTGCCTTTCTTCGTCGGTCTTGGCATTAACGAGCTCTCAATGGTGCCGATGCAGATACCGATTGTGAAGGAAATGATAAGGTCTCTGAAACGGAGCAGCTGTCAGAGGCTGACATTGAAGCTTGTAAAATCCCGAGACAGCGGGGAAGTTCGCAAGCTGTTGGATCAATTTACAGAAAAAGGAGCAGAGGAAAATGTCGGATAAGTCGAATGCCGTCACCGATGATGAATTTGTCGAGACGGATGAGTTATTAGCTTCTATTCCGGTGGAAGCAGAGGCAATGGATTTAGCCGAAGCCGACGGTTTTATGACGGCGGTACAGCTGCTCCCTAAAACGCCGGAAACCAAGGATTGGCTGCCGCATATTTTGTCGACGGTGGGAGCAAAGGACGCGGGGACCGGAAGTCCGGAGAGCGACAAACGGCTCAGAGCTTTGCTTCTCAAACGTTTCTATCAGATCGGAGACCAGCTGGCCGGAGCGGTACCGCTGGACCCCGTTTATTTTGAAGCAGAAGATGAAAAAGGCCGCCCTCTGACCGGCAAAGCCGCAATTGAAGCGCTTGAGCCGTTTGCATTGGGTTTCCTGGAAGCCGCGCAAACCTGGCCCGGCATCTTAGATACCAATTCGCGTGCCGTCGCTCGTTCTCTGCACGGTGTTTTACGCCATCTGCCCGAAGAAGCTTTGGGTGATTTTGCTCAGGTCAAGACTGTTCTCGACAAAGACGCACCTTTAGAAGACCTTCCCTCTGCTTTGTCCGATATGGTGAGCTGTCTAGCCGAAATCGCTCATGAAACAAAGGGGTATGACCTGCCGGAGCTGAATGAGCCGGAAGACGGAGAAGAGAAAGCCTAATTTTTATCGGAAGGCTGCTGTCTCGATAGATAGCCGATGATCGGAATCAAAACGAGAACCGGGACACCGAGCGCAGCCGTCAGGATAAAGAAGTTTGAGTATCCGAAACTCTCGACCAACACGCCCGAGAAGCCTGCAAGAAATTTCGGCAGGATCAGCATGATGGAAGAAAAAACTGCATACTGAGTTGCGGAGTATTGTACGTTCGTGAGTCCCGACAGGTAGGCAATAAAGGCAGCGCTTGCGAGACCTCCGGAGAGGTTGTCTGCGCTGACGGTAAATACCAGAAAAGGAAGGCTGTGGCCGATGCCTGCCAGCGCAGAGAAGAGCAGGTTGGTGCCGGCAGACAGCAGCGCCCCGATAAAGAGCGTTTTCAGAATGCCGATTTTTAGCACCACGATGCCGCCGATGAATGTTCCGACCAAGGTCATCACGACGCCGAAGATCTTAGAGACAGCGGCAACTTCTTCCTTGGTAAAACCCATATCACGATAGAAAGGGTTGCTCATCACACCCATCACAACGTCACTGATCCGGTATGTTGCGATCAGAAGCAGGATGGCAAGGGCGTGCCAGCGATACCGGTAGAAGAAGTCTGCAATCGGTCGAACGCAGACAAAGCCGAACCAGCCGATAACCTTAGCGATAGAACGAGGAAGTAAAGGATGGCGGAGGGTAAAGGCGTGAACGTGGTGACGCATTTCCTCCAGCTGACGCAGTTTAGATTTCTCATCGGAAGCGTTCGGCGACGGGGAGAGCAAAGTGGTTGCCAGACCAACGCCAATCGAAGCGGCCATGATGAGATAGGCCCAGGTCCAGCCGGTCTGATCATAGACGCCGGACGGAGCCGATTGGAAAAAGGCCGCCAGAGCAAAAGCGCCGGCGCCGGCCCAAATCATTGCAAGCCGATATCCGGTCTGATAAGTTGCCGCTAAAGCGCCCTGAAGATCAGCAGAAGCGCTTTCGATGCGGTAAGCGTCCAGAGAAATATCCTGCGTTGCCGAGCAAAATGCCGTGAGCAGCGCAAAGGCGACGATCTGAGGCATATGCGTCTGCGGATTAGAGAAGGCCATGCCGGCGAGCGAAATAATCAGCATCACCTGAGAGAGGGCGAGCCAAGCCCTGCGCTGACCTAAATGCTCGGATAACCAAGGGAGCTTGACGTTGTCGACAAGTGGGGCCCACAGCCATTTACAGCCGTAAACCAATCCGACCCAGGAGAGGAATCCGATCGTCTTGAGATCAATGCCAGCTTCGCGCAGCCAAAAGCCGAGCGTGCCCAGCACCAAGAGCAACGGCAGTCCCGCAGAGAATCCCAGAAAGAACATTCTGAGGCAAACGGGCTTGAGGTAAACCTTGAAGTCCGAAAATCGACTCTGCAGCTTTGAAGACTGAATCATGCGCTAATTTCCTTAGCGGATTTGACCCAGGTCCATTCACCCGGTTTCAAGCCTTCCGGAAGAGAGAGGTTTCCAAAACGAATTCGTTCCAGTGCGACGACACGATTGGACACTACAGCCATCATGCGCTTGACCTGGTGATATTTACCCTGCGTAATGCCGAGATCAATGACGAGTTCGGAGACTTTTTCGCAGCTGACGGCTTTCACGATATCCGGAGAGTCTGCGAGCTGCACGCCTTTAAGGAGCTGAGCGATCTGCTGTTTGGTGACCGGATGCTTAAGCGTGACACGATAGATTTTAGAGACGTGTTTTTTAGGATGCGTGAGCCGATGAATCAGTTTTCCGTCATCGGTCAGCAGAAGCAGTCCCGTTGTATCTTCATCGAGACGGCCGACAGGCTGGACTTTCCTCACACGCAAAGGCGGAGGCAGCAGCGAGAGCACACTCGGATGATGAATGGGCTTTAAAGAACATTCGTAGTGCTCGGGTTTGTTCAGCAGAATGATGGCTTTTTCAAAGAAAGGCCACTTAACTCCGTCGACTTCAAACGTAAGATTATCGGTCGGAATGTCCTCGTCAGGATCGGTCACGGCGATGCCGTTGACATGAAAACGTCCTTGAACGATAAGGCCCGTACATTCGTGACGGGTTCCGAACCCTTGGGAGAAAAGAATTTGTTCAGCAATCATTGCAAATTAAAGTCATAGACGACGGTAAGCGGGGCGTGATCGGAGAAGCGCTCGTCTCGATAGATATTGGTTTCTTTCGCGGCGGAAGCAATCGCCGGCGTTGAAAACTGATAGTCGATTCTCCACCCGACATTATTGATCCTGGCGCGTCCTCGGTTGCTCCACCATGTGAAGCGATCCGGGCGCGGGTCCAGGCGCCGGAAGACATCCTGCCAGCCTTCACTAAGCCGATCCGTGATCCACTGACGCTCTTCCGGAAGGAAGCCGGAATTTTTCAAATTACCTTTCCAATTTTTAATATCAATTTCTTTATGCGCGATGTTGAAGTCGCCGCACAAGACAACATTTCGTCCGTCACGCAGCAGCTCATCTAAGCGGCCTTTGATGACGTCAAGAAAGCGGAATTTTGCCTGCTGGCGTTCCTCAGAAGAGCTTCCTGAAGGGAAATAAATAGAGACGACGATTAAATTATTAAAGCGGGCTTCAACATATCGTCCTTCGCGGTCAAATTCTTCGTTGCCGAATCCGATAATGACTTCATCCGGTTTTTTCCGGGAAAGGATCGCGCAGCCGGAATAGCCTTTCTTTTCGGCGCAGTGGACGTAACGATAAAAAGTACCGTCCAAATTAATCTCGTCCGGTACTTCATTCGGCTGAGCTTTTAATTCCTGGATACAGACGATGTCAGCATCCTGTTTTGCTAGCCAGAGATGAAAGCCTTTATTGACAGCACTGCGGATGCCGTTGGTATTGATGGTGATGATCTTAAGCACTTGCCGGTCCATTTTTTCAGAATATCTAATCTTACCGCGGTCAAGAGAAATGTCGGTCTCCAAGAACCGTACTCTGAGGAAAAGAATTTCGAACCGATTGTTTTTGCGTAATATGCCTCGCTAGAATATCGGCCACTTAAGTCTTAATTTCTCGGTGACTTCATTATGTCCAGCATTCAGCATAAATTTATTGAGTTTTGTATTGAATCCAAAGTATTAAGGTTCGGAGAATTTAAAACTAAGGCCGGCCGCCTGTCGCCCTATTTCTTCAATGCGGGTTTATTTAATACCGGTGCCATGCTCTCAAAACTTGCGGACTTTTACGCCCGCACTTTGATCAAGGCCATGGAAGAAGGGCGTATCGAGTGCGACATGATCTTCGGACCGGCATATAAAGGCATTACCTTGGCCGCTGCAGTTGCCATGAGAATGGCTGAACTCGGATACGATCTGCCTTTTGCCTATAACCGTAAAGAAGTCAAGGATCACGGCGAAGGCGGAAATACCGTCGGAGCCCCGATCAAAGGTCACGTTGTGATCATCGATGACGTGATCTCTGCCGGTACGTCGGTCGGAGAATCCGTCAAAATCATTGAAGCCTGCGGCGCTCATCCTTCAGGTGTTCTTTTGGCTTTGGATCGCATGGAATGCGCCGGTACAGCAGAAAAAGTGGCGGACCGCTCGGCAGTAGAAGACGTCAAGGAGCGCTACGGCATGCCTGTCGTCGCAATTGCAGACCTGTCCGACCTGATGTCCTTCCTTAAAGAGACAAAGGATCCGGAACTCTCCGTCTATCAAAGCGCCATCTCTGAGTATCGTCGTAAATACGGCAGCAATCACTAAAAGGTGAAAAACAAACAGGACGGCGATGCCGTCCTGTCTGTCAATGAGAAAAAGGTTTACTGAGCCAGTTTCGCTCTCAGGATTTCATTAACCTGAGCGGGATTGGCTTTTCCTTTGGTGGCTCTCATAGTTTGACCGACCAATGCATTGAAGGCTTTTTCCTTGCCGGATTTGAATTCGGCAACCATCTTCGGATTAGCTGCCAGAACTGCATCAATCGCAGCTTCAATGGCGCCGGTATCCGAGATCTGTTTCAAGCCGAGCGATTCGATCAGCGCGTCGACATTGTCGCCTTTGTGCTCCCAGATGGCGGAGAAGACCGTGCGGGCACCCTTCTGATTGAGGGTTCCGTCGCTCATTCGATTGAGGATTTGGCCGACCTGTTCTGCCGATACCGGGCACTCTTCAATCGTGAGCTCGGCAGCGTTCAGCTTGGCCAAGACTTCGCCGCGGATCCAGTTCGCGACGGTCTTCTTATCTTTCACATTCGCAGCAGCCGTTTCGAAATAGACGGTGAGCGGACGGTGAGAAGTCAGCTGAATCGCATCGGCTTCGTTAATACCGTATTCCTGGATCAGACGGTTCAGAGCAGCGCCGGGCAGTTCCGGCATGGTGGCTCTGACCTCGTCAATCCATTCGTCCGAAATTTCCAGCGGCTGCAGATCGGGATCCGGGAAATAGCGATAATCCATGGAATCTTCCTTGGTTCTCATTTCTCGGGTTTCGTCATTGTCCGGGTCATAGAGGCGAGTGGCCTGAACCACTTTTCCGCCTTCGGAGATCAGTTCGATCTGACGGCGAACTTCATAGTCGATTGCGGCCTGCAGGAATTTAAAACTGTTGAGGTTTTTAATTTCGCAGCGGGTGCCGAATTCTTTCTGTCCTTTCGGGCGTACGGAAACGTTGGCATCGCATCTGAAGTTGCCTTTCTGCATGTCGCCGTCGCTCACGCCGATCCAAGTCACCAACTCATGCAAAGCACGGGCATAGGCCACGGCTTCGGCCGAGCTGCGCATCTCCGGCTCACTCACAATTTCGAGAAGTGGAGTACCGGCACGGTTCAAGTCGATGCCTGTCTTCCCGTGAACGATGCCATGAACGCTCTTACCCGCATCTTCTTCCAAGTGTGCGCGGGTCAGGTGAACGGTTTTTGCGTATGTTGTACCGTCGGGATTTTCTACCTGGATTGTCAGTTCGCCGCCGATGACGACGGGATGTTCGAACTGGCTGATCTGATAGGCCTTCGGAAGGTCAGGGTAGAAATAGTGTTTACGGTCAAAAACCGAACGGTTGGCGACTTTAGCGTTGATGGCCAAGCCGAAGCGGATCGCTTTTTCGACGGCTTCGCGGTTGAGCACCGGAAGGCAGCCAGGGAGGGCCAAGTCGATCGGGCATGCATGAGTGTTCGGCTCTGCGCCGAAGGCTGCAGACGCTCCGGAAAAGATTTTAGATTTAGTGGACAGCTGGACGTGTGTTTCCAGTCCGATAACAACTTCCCATTCCATTTTGTAATCCTTTCTTAGTATCCGGCGGGGACAGCCTTATGCCAATCGGTGACGTTCTGATAGGCGTGGGCAGTGCGGAGCAGACGAGCTTCCTTGCATTTCGGAGCAATCAGCTGGAGGCCGAACGGAAGGTTATCCGGGCTCATACCGCAGGGAACGCTCATGCTCGGAAGACCGGCGAGCGATCCGGGGACGGTGTAAAGGTCGCTCAGGTAAAGAGAAAGCGGATCGCTCTTGTCGTCGAAGCGGAAGGCAGCATCGGTGGAGACCGGAGCGGCAATCACGGCGCAGTTTTCTGCGAAGAGATGATCGAATTCTTCGGCGATCAGACGGCGAACCTGCTGAGCCTTAATGTAGTAAGCGTCGTAGTAGCCGTGAGAAAGAACATACGTGCCGATGAGAATACGGCGCTTGGGTTCGGGGCCGAAACCTTCGTCGCGGCTCTTCTTGATCATGTCGAGCAGGTCGGTGTAGTTCTGGGCACGGTGACCGTAGCGAACGCCGTCGAAGCGGCCGAGGTTGGAGCTCGCTTCTGCCGGAGCAATGATGTAATAGACCGGGACGCCTAAGTCGGCTTTTTCCAGTTTGATGTCAACGAGAACGGCGCCGAGGTCTTCATAAACTTTTAATGCGGCGTAAATAGAGTCTCTCAGCGCGGGAGCGGCTTTATCGATCCATGCACGCGGGACACCGATGCGCAGACCTTTGACTCCGTCATTCAGGCCGATTGTCAGGTCTTCCGGCGGCAGTTCAATGCTGGTGGAGTCGCGCTTATCAAAACCGATCATCTGAGAAAGGACCAGAGCGCAGTCTTCCGCTGTTTGAGCGATGACGCCGGCGGTATCCAAACTGGAGGCAAATGCAATCATGCCCCAGCGGCTGGGACGGCCGTATGTGGGCTTAATACCGGTGACGCCGCAGAAGGCTGCCGGCTGACGGATTGAGCCGCCGGTATCCGTTGCGGTCGCTGCTGGAGTCAGTCGAGCAGCCACGCAGGAAGCGGAGCCGCCGGAAGAGCCGCCTGGGACGACATGTTCGTTCCAGGGGTTGAAGGTTTTTCCGTAGGCGCTGTTGGCAGTGGTAGAACCCATTGCGAATTCATCGCAGTTCGTTTTGCCCAGGCAGACGAGTCCGGCTTCCTGAATGCGTTCTACAACGGTGGCGTCAAACGGACTCATGTAGTTTTCGAGCATTTTGCTCGCGGCCGTGCTCGCCCAGTTACGGGTGACAAAAATGTCTTTGTGTGCAATGGGAACGCCCGTTAAAGGAGAAGCCGTACCTTCTGCGATTTTACGGTCAGCGGCTTCGGCTTCTTTCAGAGTGACTTCCGGACGGACGTCCAGGAATGCATTTAAGGATTTTTTGTCCTCGATTTTGTCGAGATAAGCCTGAGCGATTTCTTTTGCAGAGACTTCTTTTTTAGAAAGAAGAGCGCTCAACTCTGCCACGGAGGCATGTGTAAGTTCTTTCATGCTAATCGATAACTTTTGGTACTAAGAATAAACCGTCCATTTCGTCGGGAGCGTTCTTCATATTTTCCTCTCGGCGATTGTGTTCGGTGACATCATCGGGACGGAGTCTTTGAACACCACCGAAAGGGTGAGGCATGGGAGCGACACCGGTTGTATCGACAGACTGAATCTGCTCGACCATGGAAAGAATGTCATTAAGCTCGCCCATGAGCTTCTTAGCACTCTCTTCGGACAAATCGATACGTGCGAGATCGGAGATGCGTCGCACGTCATTGATAGTAAGTGACATGGATTTCCTGCAAAAGTGGATGCCCCGAAAAGTCTTGTTTCTGCAAGTAACAAGAAACTCTTTCCCGGACTCTAAAATACCTTTTTTAGTCTATCATTTACGTTTGCCTTACGTGTTGCTAAAAGCAGTAAAGGCAGTTACCAAATATGTGCCAAAGAGAGGCGGCAAGGGGAATTTGATGTTCGGCAGTATTAGAAATTATTTTTCTAACGATTTAGCAATTGACTTGGGTACGGCAAATACTCTCATTTATTGCCGAGGCAAGGGAATGGTTCTCAACGAACCGAGCGTGGTTGCAGTCCGCACCGACAAAAGCAATTCGGGCAAACTCGACGTACGCGCAGTGGGTCAGGAAGCTAAAAATATGCTCGGACGCGTTCCCGGAAATATTGATGCTATTCGCCCGATGAAAGACGGTGTGATTGCTAATTTCACCGTTACCGAGCAGATGCTCAAAAGCTTTATTAAGAAAGTGCATACCCCGAGCATTTTCACTCCGCGCCCCCGCATTGTCATTTGTGTTCCCTACGGCTCTACTCAGGTTGAACGCCGCGCGATTAAAGAAAGCGCAGAAGCCGCCGGCGCCAAACAGGTTTATCTGATTGAAGAGCCGATGGCTGCCGCACTTGGAGCCGGTCTTCCCGTCAGTGAAGCCGCAGGTTCCATGGTTATCGATATCGGCGGCGGTACGACCGAAGTCGGCGTGATTTCCCTTGGCGGTATTGTTTACGCCTGCAGCGTTCGCGTGGGCGGCGACAAATTTGACCAGGCCATCATTGACTACATTCGCCGCAACTACGGCATGCAGATCGGCGAGCCCACTGCAGAACGAATCAAAAAAGAAATCGGTTCTGCTTTCGTTTCCAGCGAAGTCAGGGAATTTGAAGTCAAGGGCCGCAACTTGGCAGAAGGGGTGCCCCGTTCCTTCACGATTTCCAGCAACGAAGTACTGGAAGCTTTGACCGAGCCTCTGAATCAGGTGGTAGGAGCTGTTAAAAAAGCGCTCGAACAGACGCCTCCGGAACTCGGTGCCGATATCGCGGTTCGCGGTCTGATGCTGACAGGCGGCGGTGCACTGCTGAAAGACCTGGATCGCCTCCTGATGGAAGAAACCGGCCTGCCGGTCGTCGTTGCCGACGATCCTCTGAGCTGTGTTGTCCGCGGCTGCGGCATTGCACTTGAAGGCATCGGTAAGATCGAAGATTCTATTTTCTGCTTCGGTTAATCTGACCGATCAAAAGGTATGGTCGGGCCGTCAAAACACCTGAAGTTTAATGCGCCCCGCGCTTCTTCGTTCACGAGCTTCGGTTTTTTTGTCGCGATCTCGGTGTTGATGATGGTTGTCGACCATCAAATGCAGGTAATGGAGCCTGTGCGCTCTGGTTTTGCTTGGGTTGCAGACTGGATTCATAACGGCGTTGCCTCTCCGGCGCGCGGAGTCGATTTTGCCGACAGTTACCTGCGTTCCAAATCTTCCTTAATCGCTCAAAACGAAGAGTTGAAAAAGCGCCTCGCAGAAAGCGAGATGCAGCGTTACCGCATGGGTACGCTGAGCGAGGAGAACCGCGTTCTCAAAGAGATGCTTCAGCAGAAAACGCTGTATACGGCTAAAACCGGAATGTTTGAAGTTCGCCGCGCTCTTTTCGACGGTTTCACGCAGCGTTATCAAATTGACGGCGGATCCAACGACGGCCTCGAGGTTGGTATGCCGGTCGTGACAGAAGCCGGCTTGGCCGGTCAGCTCATTCACGTTGCCCCGAATTCCAGTCAGGTGCAGCTGATTCAGGATAAAAATCAGGAAGTGCCGGTTCTGTTCACCAATTCTCATGTGCGCGGCATTGTTCGCGGAAGCGGCGACGGCTCGACGCTTCAGAGCCGCGATCTCCCTTTCTCCGACAAGATTAAAGTCGGGGAGAAAGTTGTTACCTCCGGTCTTGACGGCATTTATCCGAAAGGAATTCCCGTCGGCGTTGTGACGAAAGTGGAGCCGGGCGACTCCGGCAGTTACGTCAACGTGACGGTATCTTCTCCTAAATCCATCGGTACCAGTGAATATGTCCTTGTCCTCTATGTGGACACTAAAGTTGAGCAGCCGGATCTCGATGAGGCGGAAGAAAGTGCTGGCGACGGTCAAGTCAGAAGGAAGCCGAAAAGATGAGCGAGTTCTCTAAGGGCTTCAAAAGCCGTCGTCCCAACAAGTCTTTTTACGACCCCGCGTTTGCATCGGGCTGGTGGGTATATGGAACTTTAATCCTGTCCTGGTGCCTGGATCTGCTGCCTCTGTCGCACCTGCCTTACTTTCCGAGCTTTTTAGTTCTGACGCTGGTTTTTTGGTCTATCCATCAGCCGAATCGCATCTATTATTGGCTGGCCTTTGTTTTCGGACTTCTGACGGACGCAGATACCGGCGCCGTGTTCGGACAGCACGCGCTGACTTACTGTATGGTGGTTTTCTTTACAGAATTGATGAGCGTACGCTTGAGCTGGTTAAGCAGTATTGCGCAGTCTATCTCGCTGATTCCGATTTTTTATATCCCCGCGCTTCTTTTGACGATCGAAGCATTTTGTTTCGGGAACGGCTTCGGGCCATGGTCTGTTTTTGCCCAAGGTTTGTTATGCGTCGTATTTTGGCCGGCTTGGTGCTGGCTCCTCGCACGCCGATGGGTTCCTAATTACGGGGCTTAATCCTCACCATGGAACGACGCAACCTCGAGCTGGAGCAGAAATTTAGAAAACAGTTCACGCGCAGATGCTGGTTTTTTCTGCTCGTGACGATTCTGCTTTATTTAATTCTTGCCAGCCGCTTTGCCTATCTGCAGATTTTCCAATACGACGAGCTCGTGACGAAGGCCGAAGCGAACCGTAAGACGGAGACGGCTCATCCGCCCCGCCGCGGGATCATTATGGACAAAAACGGGGAAGTTTTGGCTACGAATGACCCGATCTACACCTTGGAAATCACGCCGGCCAAAACCCCTAACTTTAATCAGACGATCAAAGAACTTCAGAAGGTTATCTCCATTTCCAAGGGAGACATTCGCAGATTCAATCGTCTCAAGGATGAACTGCCCCGTCTGAGTCCGGTTCCGGTGAAGACGAATCTGACCGATGAAGAAGTCGCTCGATTTACCGCTCAGACCTGGCGGTTCCCGGGCGTTGAAGTTCGTTCTCGCATGCATCGTTCTTACCCGGCAGGAAAGGACGCGGCGCACGTTGTCGGCTATATCGGCCGAATCTCTCAAAGAGATCAGACAAGGCTTGAAGAAAGCGGCCGCGGAAACGACTACACGGGAACGCTGAATATCGGCAAGACAGGAATCGAACTTTCATACGAAGACGTACTCCACGGTAAGCCCGGATTTGAACAAATCGAGGTACGTGCCTCCGGTCGTCCGATTCGTTCGCTTTCGATGACGCAGCCGCAAAGCGGCAATAATCTTGTGTTGACGCTGGACATGGGACTGCAGCGGGAGATCATGAAGGAGCTCGGAGATCGGCGCGGTACGGTGATCGTTATCGAACCGGCAACGGGCGACGTCTTGGCGTTTGTTTCCAATCCCAGTTTCGACCCGAACCTCTTTGTTGACGGAATCGACCAGGAGACGTGGGACAATCTTAATCAGGACGAAGATAAGCCGCTCATGAATCGTGCCTTGAGAGGCACCTATCCGATCGGTTCAACGTTTAAACCTTTCATGGCCTTGGCCGCTTTGGAAATGAAAGTCCGCGACCCCAAACGTGTGATCAATGACAACGGACACTTCCAGCTGGGAAATCATGTGTTCCGAGATTCCACTCGCGGCCGCGGCTACGGGCCGGTTGATATGCACCGTTCGATCGTCGTTTCCTCCGATGTGTACTACTACTCGCTGGCACAGGACATGGGCATCGACAGGATTCATGATTTCATGAAGCCGTTCGGCTTCGGGCAGATCACGGGCATTGATTTAGTCGGAGAGGCCCGCGGTATTCTTCCGTCGCGGGAATGGAAGCAAAGGCGCTTTAAGCAGCGCTGGGCCCAGGGAGACACGATCTCTATCGGCATCGGACAAGGCTATAACGCATTTACCATCCTTCAGCTTGCGCATGCCGTGGCGACACTGGCTAATGACGGCATCGTCATGAAGCCCCACCTGGTCAAGAAAATCATCAATTCAAAGACCGGCGAAGAAGAGATTGTGGCGAAAAATCCCGTCGACGTTATTCCGCTGAAAAAAGAAAACGTCAACTTTATTAAACGCGCCATGCAGGATGTGACGCAGAAGGGAACCGGCAGAGCGATTTTTGCCGGCGCTCCTTATACGGTCGGCGGCAAGACGGGAACCGCGCAGGTTCTCGGCATCAAACAGGGCGAAACTTACAACAAAAATAAAATTAAAGAACGTCACCGCGATCATTCTTTGTTTATTGCTTTTGCGCCGGTTGATAAGCCCAAAATTGCGCTTGCGATTATGGTCGAAAACGGCGGCTTCGGAGCGGCAGCGGCGGCACCGCTGGCTCGGAAGATCTTGGATTACTACCTGGTTGAACAGAACAAGGATAAAGGCGTCGCCGAAGAGACAGGAAAAGAAAAAGTGCAGCAGACTAAGGCTCGCAGCACAGCAGTGAAGAAGACGGCAAAGCCGGGTGAAAAAGCTCAGACGGCAGCCGCAGGTACGGTAAAGGGTAAAAAAGAATGAACGCACATACACGTGAACCTTTCCACATCCGTATCCTGAAAGGACTGCTTGGGATCATCTGGTCGATTGACTGGCCGTTGATGGTGATCGTACTGATTCTGAGCGCTTGGGGTTTTGTGGCACTTTATTCGGCCGGATACAGCTTTCCGTGGCGAATTGACGGTCAAATCCGCAACCTTGCGGCGGCCGGGGCAGCGATGATGCTCTTTGCGACGATGCCGCTCAAATGGACGAGAAATCTGGCTGCGCCGGCGTATGTTGTCGGACTCGTGCTTTTGGTTGCGACATTGCTTTTCGGCGTTAACACCAAAGGGGCAACGCGGTGGCTCGATATCGGTGTGATTCGCATTCAACCGTCGGAAATTATGAAACTGGCAACTCCGCTGCTGATTGCCTGGTATTTCCAGCTCCGCCTAACGGCCCAGGAAGGCGTTCTTAAATGGTGGGACTATTTGGTTGCTTTTGGCATGCTGGCGCTTCCGGTCGCATTGATTTTGAAGCAGCCGGACTTAGGTACCTCCATTCTTGTGCTGGCGTCAGGTTTTGCAGTGATTTTCTTTGCCGGTCTCAGCTGGAAGTTTTTGCTGCTGCTGGTTTCAGGCGTTTTGGTTGCGCTGCCGATAGTTTGGAATTCGCTTTATGACTATCAGCGACAGCGTGTGCTGACGCTTCTGGATCCGAGTTCCGACCCGCTCGGAGCCGGCTTCCACACGCTGCAGGCGATCATCGCCATCGGTTCGGGCGGAATGACAGGCAAAGGCTGGATGAACGGGACGCAGGCCCATTTGGATTTCATTCCCGAGCGCACCAGTGACTTCTTATTTGCTGTTTTTTCCGAAGAATTCGGTTTTTTCGGAGACATCTGTCTTTTAGGCCTTTACACTCTTTTGATTATGAGAGCGCTGTACATCGCTTCCGTGGCTAATACCGTCTTTGAACGTCTCTTGGCTTGTGCGATTGCAACGATCTTCCTCATTTATTCCTTCGTGAATATGGGAATGGTGAGCGGCATACTTCCGGTAGTAGGTGTCCCGCTGCCATTTATGAGCTATGGCGGAACGGCATTGCTGATTCTCGGAATCTGCTGCGGTCTGCTGATGAAAATCTCAGCACAGCGGCGAATCAAAGTTTCTCTGTACGGCGACGACTACCGTTCTTGATTGAACAAAAACGACTGAAGAGCTCTTATGAATGTAAGAATCCTCGGGGTGTGCGCGGCTGTCTGTGTGTTTCTTGTCAGCGGCTGCAGTACGCAGAAAAACAGCGGTAAATACTACGATCGAGACGGTCCTCCCAAGGATTGGGAGACCTTCGGCATGAGTCGTGCCGATGCCGTGCCCAAAGTTGAAAAACCGATCGCTGCGACAAACCGGCCCTATACCGTTATGGGGAAGAGGTATGTGCCGATGACCGGGGATAAGCCGCTGACTCAAGTCGGATACGGCTCTTGGTACGGCAAACAATTCCACGGAAAAAAGACTTCGACGGGCGAAATCTACAATATGTACGAAATGTCCGCGGCGCACACCACGATGGAACTTCCGAGTTACGCGCGGGTCACCAACCTGGAGAATGGAAAGTCCGTGATTGTGCGCGTCAACGACCGCGGGCCGTTCCTGCACAGCCGTGTTATTGACCTGTCTTACGCCGCAGCAACAAAACTGGACTACGCAGGAAAGGGAACTGCGCGCGTAAAAGTAGAACGAATTACTCGCGCACAGATTGCCTCCGGCAAGTGGAAGAAGGGAAGTCCTTTGTTGACGACGGTTCTCGCGGCAATCCCGAAGGATAAGAAGGAAACTTCGTCTCCCGTCGGGGAACGTAAAGATCCGGGAGAAGCGCTGATAGAAGCTTTAGCTACGCAGAGCGGCAACTTGATGGAAAGCCCGTCTCCGGTCACCGCGGATAAGGTTGAAATTGAAAAAGCCGCAGTGCCGAGTTCGGATCGCCATCTTATTCCTGAAGGTGTGTACACCGTTGCCGGGGCAGACAGTACGACGACACTGGGAACGTTCGAAAATGAGATTCGCGAGGAAGTTATCCACTCCATTAGGGAGCAAGCTTCCGACGAAAAACAGAAGCTCAAAGGCAGCGGGACGGTCCCTCTGGGGAACTATGCCGTGCAGCTCGGCGTGTTCCGCTCTGAGGCCAATGCTATTGCTCTGAAGAAGCGTTTCATCGAAACTCTCGGCGATAAAATAGGCTCCGAAGTCAGCATCCGCTCGACAAACGGTTTGTACAAAGTCGTTGCCGGTAAGTCCATGACCGAACAACAGGCCAAATCTGCTGTGGCGATTATTCGAGATGCGTTGAACATCAAAGCGTTTACTTTGAAGGAATAGAGTTCATGCTGGAGAAAATTTATAGCGAAGTAACTCGTGAATGGGATACTTCAGTGGAAGAAGCGCTTAAATCTTTTATCAGACTTCCGGCGCTTTCGCCCGATTTTGATAAAAAATGGGAAGATAACGGCGTTCTTCTAAAAGCCCTTGTGGAAGCGCAAGCTTGGGCAGAGAAACAAGGCATCAAAGGCCTTCGCTGCGAAATTATTAAAGACGACGGGCATACACCGTGCCTCTTTGTAGAGGTAGATGCAACTTCGGATAAAAAGTTCGAACGCTCCGTATTCTTCTACGGTCATTTAGACAAGCAGCCGCCCAACGAAGGCTGGGATCCTGATAAAAGTGCCTGGGAGCCTGTCATTCAAAACGGTCGTTTGTACGGACGCGGTGCCGTCGATGACGGTTATGCCTTCTACACCTCTTTGGCCGCAGTGAAGGCTCTGCAGACGTTAGGAATTCCTCATCCGCGCTGTGTCGGCTTGTTTGAAACCTGTGAAGAGTCTTCCTCCCGCCACTATGAATCCTATTTAAAAGAAGCCGAACAGAAGCTTGGAGATATCGGACTCGTGATCGCTTTGGACAGCTGCTGCGGTGATTACGACAGACTTTGGGTGACCTCGTCGCTCAGGGGCATGCTCGGAGGAACGATAGAGGTTCGAACCCTGAATGTCGGCGTGCATTCCGGAGAGGCAAGCGGAATCGTTCCGGAAAGCTTCATGATTGTTCGCCGCCTGCTGGATCGTATTGAAGACAGCAGGACCGGCGAAATTATCCCTAAGGTTTTCCAGACGAAGATTAGTGAGGAAATTCACAAACAAAATGTCGGTGTTGCGGAGAGCTTGGGCGATCGCATTTTTGCTTCCTATCCATGGCACGGAAAAACCGAGCCGCTGACAAAAGATGCCTGCGAAGCCTTGTTAAACCGCAGCTGGCGACCGGAATTAACGGTTACGGGTGTGAACGGAATACCGTCGGTTGAGAACGCCGGCAATGTCATGCGTCCCTACACCACAGTAAAGATCGGTATGAGACTTCCCCCCGATGTGGATGCAGAAAAAGCTTCCGCTGCGCTGGAGGAAATTATCACGGCCGAACCGCCCTTTAATGCCGATGTGAAGTACGTTCCTACCGTGGCAAGCAACGGCTGGTCTGCCAAAGCTTCGGCTCCGTGGATTACGAAAGCGTTCGAGAATGCTTCCGAGGCCTATTGGGGCAACAAACCCGCCTACATGGGGCTCGGGGCTTCCATCCCTCTGGTGAAACTGTTCTCGGAGAAATGGCCTCACGCTCAATTTATGGTGTCGGGTGCTTTAGGTCCGAACTCCAATGCACACGGTCCCAACGAGTCGCTGCATATTGAATACTGCAAGAAACAGACGGCCTCGGTGGCATATTTGATTTCGCAGTATGAGGAGTAATCAATCAAATGAGAAGAGATGTTGTGACCCAGGTCATTGTGGAGTATCCCAGCGGCTGCGAAAACTTTGCAACCCGTCTGGAGGCCGAACGGTTTATTAACGCGAATCTGGAGGAAGAGGAGCCTGTGGCTGTCTGGGTCGAAGAAGTCAACGGCAAAAAGAAATACGATCTCCATTTTGCGGAAGAAAACGGAGAAATCCACATTGTGGATTAAGGCTTGAGTGCAAGAAAAAACGCCGGTCGTCGGCGTTTTTTCTTGCAGAGAATCTAACGGCTTCTATTCTCGATTCCAGTTGCGGGCAAATTTCCGAAGGGAACCGACAATGTAGCCTGCCTGATAGGAGCGAGCCTGCAGAGCCTTGATGGCGCCTTCGATGTCAATTCTCGGAAGGCGTCCCTCAATGTAGTTTTTTATTTCGTCGCGAAGAACGTCTTCCGGCGGTCGTTGCTGCATCTGCGACATGACATTTAGAGCTGCTCGGGCTTCCGGAGGAAGTCCCTGCATGACTCTGTCTACATTTTCCTTGTTTGTCAGGCTCATATTCAGTCCGCTGCGGGAAGCGGGGGGCGCCCCGCTTCGTCCATCTACTATCCTAAGAACAGTTTATAAGCGGGATTGTTCGTTTCTTCAACGTAGGAATACCCGAGGTTCTTCAGGAATTCGTCAAAACGGCCGTAGTCCTCTTCAGGAACCTGAAGACCGGCCAGGATGCGGCCGTAGTCAGCACCCTGGTTTCGATAATGGAACATCGAAATATTCCAATTCGAACCTGAGGAGTTCAGGAACTTAAAGAGTGCACCGGGTCTTTCCGGGAACTCGAAGCGGAAGACGCGTTCGTTGGTAGCTAGTTTGGAGTGGCCGCCTACCATGTAGCGAAGGTGCATCTTGGCGAGTTCATTTTCCGTAATGTCTAATGCCGGAAGTCCCTGGTCTTCAAATAACTTCTTGATTTCGGCGGCTTCGCTTCGATGTTCGGTCTGGATGCCGACAAAGATCTGAGCATCGGTTGCGTCCGAAATACGATAGTTGAACTCTGTGACGTTGCGGCTGCCTAAGAGCGAAATAAGCGAGCGGAAAGAATTCTTCTTTTCAGGGATCGTGACAGCAAAAAGCACTTCGCGGTGTTCACCGAGCTCAGCGCGTTCTGCAACGAAACGCAGGCGGTCAAAGTTCATATTGGCGCCGGAAAGAACTCCGACGAAGGTCTGGTTCTTGCAGCCGTTCTGCTTGATGTAGTGTTTAATGCCTGCGACGGAGAGGGCACCAGCAGGTTCAAGAATGCTTCTCGTATCCTGGAAGACGTCCTTGATCGCGGCACAGACTTCGTCGGTGTCCACGAGCACGATACCGTCTACGAAATTCTTGCAAAGCTCATAGGTCTCCTTGCCGACGAGTTTGACCGCCGTGCCGTCGGAGAAGAGACCGACATCAGGAACTAAAGTTCTTTCTCCGTTTTTAAGGGACTGGTTCATGCTGTCCGAGTCATAGGTTTGGACGCCGAAGACCTTGATATTCGGGTAGAGCGCTTTAACGTAAACGGCGACGCCGGCAAGCAGTCCGCCGCCTCCGACGGGAACGAAGATCGCGTCAATATTGCCGTTGGCGTTTTGAGCCTGACGAATAATTTCCATTCCGACGGTGCCTTGGCCGGCAATCACATCCGGATCATCGAAGGGCGGTACGGGAGTCAAGCCTTCTTTTGCCTGAAGTTCTTCTGCGTAAGCAGCTGCGTCGCTAAAGGACTCGCCGAAGAGAACGACTTCGCCGCCTAATCTGCGGACCGTGTTGATTTTGAGGGCCGGCGCCGTAATCGGCATGACAATGACAGCTCTGCAACCGAGTTTGCTGGCGGCAAGGGCGACGCCCTGGGCGTGGTTGCCGGCACTGGCGGCAATGACGCCGCGTGCGCGCTGTTCCGGCGTGAGATTTGCCATCTTGTTGTAAGCGCCTCTCAGCTTGAAGCTAAAGACGCTCTGGAGGTCTTCGCGTTTTAAAAGGATTTTGTTTTCGGTGCGGGCTGAAAGGAGCTTTGCCTGCTGCAGCGGTGTTTCCTTGGCCACATCGTAAACATGGGCTTTGAGGATTCGTCGAAGATATTCTTGCTCTAACATGTCGACTGGGATATGAAAAGTGGTTGAAGATTACTTAAACATACCACCTCAACCCATTGAATTTGAAAAAGACGAGTTAGGTTTATTACTTGGATGAAAAAATCTTGCACAATGTAGATTCTGATAACCAGCCGTAAGCCGATACCAACGAAGAACCATGGCCGAAAAGATTGAACTGCAAAATCGTTTAAGAGAGATTCCTTATAACTACACCTCGTTTGCGGATAAGGATATTGTGACGCGGCTGCTTGGCAAAGAGGCCTGGCAGCTGTTAAACGAACTTCGCGTGTCGGGAAAGCCGGGACGATCCGCTCGAATGCTTTACGAAGTTCTGGGTGACGTTTGGGTCATCCAAAGAAATCCTTACCTTCAGGAAGACATGCTGTTTAACAAGAAACGTCGTGATCTTCTGATTGAGGCGCTTTATCACCGAATTAATTCGATTCGTGAGCAGCTCCCGACGCTCGATGAGGTCTCAGCGGGAAAAGTCGCAGCTCTGATGGAGACTGCACTGGTGATGATTGAAAAATTCAAGGGCTCCTTTGAGCGTTCCTGGGATCTTCGCCGACTGGTTATGAAGAAGCTGAAGAAACACACTCGCGCAGACAATATTCGTTTCGACGGTTTTTCGAGAGCCAGTCATGTAACGGATGCGACTGACTGGCGTGTCGAATATCCTTTCGTAGTCATTTATCCGGACTCTGAAGATGAAGTGCAGGGGATCGTTAAAGCGCTGATCGATCTTGATTTTGTGATTATTCCCCGCGGAGGCGGCACCGGGTATACCGGTGGTGCAGTGCCTCTGCATTCTCGCTCTGCTGTTATTAATACCGAAAAACTGAACCGCATTTCGGATGTAGAAATGCGCAAACTCGAAGGCCTCGATAAAGAAGTGGCGACGATTCAGGCCGGCGCCGGCTCCGTGAATAAGAAAGTTGCAGAGAAGGCCGCGTCCGAAGGCTGGGTTTTCTCGGTTGATCCGAACTCCAACTATGCCTGTACGATCGGCGGAAACATCGCGGAAAACGCCGGTGGCAAGAAGGCCGTCCTTTGGGGTACAACAGTTGACAACGTGTACTGGTATCGAATGGTTGATCCCGATGGAAACTGGCTGGAAGTGACACGCGTAAACCACAATCTCGGCAAGATTCACCTGCAGGAAGATGTGGTATTCGAAGCGGTGTGGAAACAAGGAAACAAGTCTCCGGAGAAGGCGCCGATCATCCGCAAAAAGACATTCCGTCTCAAAGGACCGAAGTTTAGGACGCCGGGCTTGGGCAAGGATGTAACGAACAAGTATTTAGGCGGTCTGCCCGGTCTGCAGAAGGAAGGCTGTGACGGCATTATTACCTCGGCCCGCTTCATTCTTCACAAGATGCCGGCCTGCACTCAGACCGTCTGTCTGGAGTTTTACGGTGCCGCCGGCAACGCCGGTCCGGCGATCTATCAAATCTCTCAGCTCTTTGATTCCCATCCTGAGGGCGTCATGCTTGCCGGTTTGGAGCACTTGGATGATCGTTATTTGCACGCGATTAATTACGCGCCGAAGAGCGGACGCGGAATTTATCCGAAGATGGTGATTGTCGGAGACATCATCGGCAACGATGACGCGACGATTTCCAAATACGTCGAGGAAGTTAAGAAAATCGCGATTGCCGGCAACGGCGATACCTTTGTGGCGAAGACGCCCGAAGCCCGCCATCAGTACTGGGCCGAGCGCTCTAAGACATCGGCGATCTCAAAGCACACTAACGCCTTCAAACTTAACGAAGACGTCGTGATCCCGCTGGATAAGATCGGCGAGTATACGGACGCCTGCGAACTTTTCAATATTTGCTGTTCCATTCGCAACAAGCTGGAAATGCTCAATGCGGTCGCCACGTATTTAGGCGGTCCGATCAAGCTCGGCAAACTTGCCGTTTCGTCCGAAGGCTACACCGAGAAAGAACTTTTGGCCCAAAAACTTCCGCTTGCCATGGCGCTGCTACGAAAAGTTCATGACGAATGGGAGTACGTCCTCAATCACCTTCACACACCGGCAAAAGAGGCGCTCGAAGCACTTGAGCAGCTCGGTCGCCGCTGTGAGGCGGAGCTGCCGGAGAATCTTGATGATTTAACGCTCCTGGATCTGGTCCAAAACCATTACTTGCGGATCTCCTGGAAGAAAGAAGTCCTTCGAGAACTCAACGATATCTACGCAGGCGATGCCTTTGAAGCAGTAAGAAGTGAGATCGTAAAGATTCACGATCGAGTGTTGAGAGGCCGAGTCTTTATTGCTCTTCATATGCACGCCGGCGACGGTAATGTGCATACCAATATTCCGGTGAACTCCGATAACGTGGAGATGATTAAGACCGCCAATGACGGCGTGGCCTATGTCATGGAAGTCGCTAAAAAGTTAGGCGGCGCGATTTCCGGCGAGCACGGTATCGGTATGACGAAGATTTCGTTTGTCGAACCGGGGCAGTTTGATGAGTTCTACAAATATCTGGATGAGGTTGATCCACACGGTCGATTCAACCGAGGGAAGCTGCGTCCGGAGGCGAATCTGTCGATTGCCTACACACCCAGCTTCAATCTGTTAGGGCATGAGTCCTTGATCATGCAGAAGAGCGAAGCCAAGCAAATTGCCGATGAGATTAAGACTTGTCTTCGCTGCGGCAAGTGCAAGCCTGTTTGCACGATGCATGTTCCAAATGCAAACCTGCTCTATTCGCCGAGGAACAAAGTCATTGCGACTTCGCTTCTTTTGGAAGCATTCCTTTATGAAGAACAAACCCGCCGCGGCGTTTCTCTGAAACATTTCACTGAGTTCGGAGACGTGTCGGACCACTGCACGATCTGCCAGAAATGCCAGAAACCGTGTCCGGTGAAGATTGATTTCGGACACGTCACCATGCTGATGAGAGATATGCTGCACGGTCAAGGCAAAGAACGTTTTGATCCGGCGAAAGCGGCCGGACTGAAGTTCCTCGAGCTGGAGAATCCTCTGGCCGTTCGTGCTATGCGCAAAGGCATGGTGGAATACGGCTTTAAGGCACAGCGAATCGCAGCAGACGCTCTGAAATTCACAGCAGCCAAGAGCCTGAAGCATCCCGGATTCAGTACCGGATGTCCGACTCTGCGTGAAGAAGTTATCCATTTAGTGAACCGAAAGCTCCCTGAAGACAAAGTTCATACCACGGCGCGCCGTCTGCTCGACATTGAAGAGTCTACTTACATCCCGGTGATCAAGAACAAGGAGATTGTCAGTCCCAAGTCCGGAAGGGAGTCCGTGTTCTATTTCCCCGGCTGCGGTAATGAAAAGCTCTTTAGTCAGGTCTCGATTGCAGTATTGGGAATGCTTTATGACATGGGCGTGCAGATCGTCCTTCCGCCGGGTTACCGCTGCTGCGGCCACCCGCAGAAGGGCAACGGATTGAGTAAAAAAGGCGACGATATCGTGACGCGTAATCGCGTGCTCTTCCACCGTGTTGCCAATACGCTCAACTATGCGGACATCTCCACGGTTCTGGTGAGCTGCGGCACCTGCCTGCATCAGCTGAAGGAATACAACTTTGAATCCATTTTCCCGGGCTGCCGAGTGATGGATATTCATGACTATCTGGCCGAAAAAGGGATTAGCGTGAACGGCGCCTACAACACCCGCTACATTTACCACGATCCTTGCCACACGCCGCTGAAAGAAGGTGTTCCTATTGAAACGGTCAATCGCCTGATTCATCCTAAGGACGGTTCTAAAGTGGAGCTGTCCGAGCGGTGCTGCGGAGAAAGCGGCACATTTGCGGTTTCTCGCCCGGATATCGCCAGTCAGGTGAGAACGGCTAAAGAGCTGAGTCTGAACCAAGCCGCGGACAAGCTGAAGGGGGATCGTTTCTCAGGCAAGATCAAAGTACTGACGGCATGCCCGGGTTGTCTGCAGGGTATGAACCGTTACTCTGAAGCGACACATACAACCGCCGAGTTTTTTGTGGTCGAAATGATGCGCTCTAAGTACGGCGACAATTGGCTGTACGAGACGGTGAACAAGCTGAAAGACGGCGGAATTGAGAAGGTATTGTTATGACGCAAAACTGCCCCCTTTGTGCTCCCGAAGGCGAGCACGCCGTAGTCGCAAACGACAAATTTCGAATTATTCGCGTGGATGATCCGGAGTTTCCGGGTTACTTCCGACTGATTTGGCAGGACCATGTGAAAGAGGTTTCCGACTTAGGTCCCGAGGATCGGCTCATCATGTGGGACGCTCTGACGCAATTGGAAGAGGCGATTATCGATTCGATGTCGCCCGAAAAGGTGAATTGGGCGCAGTTCGGAACAATGGTGCCGCATCTGCACTGGCACCTGATTCCGCGATTCAAGGATGATGCTGCATTCCCGGACAGCTACTGGAGTCCTCGAAAGAGAAAAACCGATCCTAAAGTTCTGACACAGCGCGAGCAGGATGCTCTGAGGTGCGAAGCGCTTATTAAACAGAGGTTTGCTTAAGTTCGCTGCGTTTCTTTTCCAGGGCGGCAAGGATGTTTTGAGGAACAAACCCGCTGACGTCGCCGCCCATCATTGCAATCTCTCGGACAAAGGTTCCGCTGATGAACTGAAACTGCTCTGCGGGCGTGAGGAAGATGGTTTCAACCTCGGGCATGAGTTTCTGGTTCATTCCCGCCATTTGAAATTCATATTCAAAATCGCTGACGGCGCGGGCGCCTCGAACGATACACGTCGATTCGTGTCGACGTACAAAATCGACCAAAAGGCCGTCGAAACCCATCACTTCAACGTTCGGGAAACCTTTGACGGATTCTTTGGCCATTTGTACCCGTTCTTCCAAAGTAAAGAGCGTGTGTTTTCTTTTGCTTTCGGCAACTGCAACAATGAGCTTCGGAAAAATCCAGCAGGCACGGCGAATCAGGTCTAGGTGGCCGTTAGTCAGGGGATCAAAGGTCCCGGGATAGGTTGCAGTAATCATGACGGGTTCTCGGATTTTTGAGCTAAAAGCATATGGCTGGTGCCGGCTTTGAGACGGCGGATCGCACTGAGAGACAGGGAAGTCAGAACTTCATCTGAAATTTCCTGAGGTGACTCAACGTACACTAGTCCCTCCGAAGCAAGCATGGGCACACAGCGTTTCAAGGCTTTGAGCTGAAGGTCAGCCGCGAAGGGCGGATCGATAAATGCAAGGTCGTATGGAGCAAAGTCAGCGATACGGACGTCTGTAAGAGCGTTGCCGACAATGACTGTCAGTCCTTCAGCATGGAGTTTTTCGGCCGTTTGCTCGATGAACTGCGCTGCGCGCCGGTTGGTTTCGCATAAAACAGCCCGGCTGCCGTCGCGGCTCAGGAATTCGAAGGACAAGGCGCCGGAGCCTCCGAACATGTCTAAGGCGCTGCGGCCCTCGAAGCCTCCGAGGAGAAAGCTCAGCCAATTGAACAGCGTTTCGCGCTGGCGGTCGCCGGTGGGCCTAAGACCGTCGGCATTCAAAACGGGGATATTTGTGCGTTTCCAGCGTCCCCCGATGATCCTAACTTTACCGCTGTTGCTTGCCGGCATTGCTAAACTCTCGTGTTGAAATAATTGAATTTTATTCAAAACGTACGCCAATGAGTGAAACAAAAGAGAAAACGGGTTGGTTCGCCCGGTTAAAGCAAGGTTTAAGAAAAACCCAAGTCAACTTAGTCGGTATCTTTACCGGCGGTGTCGTAGATGAAGCGTTCCTGGAAGACCTGGAATTCCAAATGATTTCTGCCGATATCGGCGTGGAAACCAGCGCACTGATCCTTGAGCGACTGAGAGAAAGAATTAAGCTTAAAGGGCTTAAAACACAGGACGAAGTGAAGGTAGCCCTCAAAGAAATCATTGCAGATATCCTGAGGCCGTGTGAGGCATCCCTTAACTTTGACGAACATAAACCGCTCGTCATCATGATGTGCGGCGTCAACGGCGCCGGCAAAACGACGACGATTGGAAAATTGGCCAAGCACTTTGCGCAGCTGAACAAAAAAGTTCTGCTGGCAGCGGCGGATACCTTCAGAGCGGCGGCCCGAGAGCAGCTTGCCGTTTGGGGCGAGCGCAACCAAATCGAAGTGATATCACAGGAAAAAGGAGATCCTGCTTCGGTGGCCTATGACGCTATTTCTTCCGGCCGTAAAAAAGGCATAGATATCGTAATGGTGGATACCGCAGGAAGACTGCCGACTCAAACGAATCTTATGAATGAGCTCGCCCGCATTCGTAAAGTTCAGGGAAAGGCTATGGAAGGAGCGCCGCACGAAGTGATTCTGGTGCTCGACGGTACAAACGGCCAGAATGCATTGATGCAGGCTAAAGCGTTTGATGAAGCTGCCGGACTTACCGGTTTGATTATCACCAAGCTCGACGGCACGGCCAAGGGCGGCGTTCTTGTGGCTTTGGCAAATTCTCGAGAAAACCCGCTGCCGATTTATTACATCGGTGTCGGTGAGACCATCGACGATCTTCAGCCGTTTAAAGCGGATGAATTTGCGGCTGCGCTGGTGGGCTTGGATCAGATCGGCGGGGCCAAATAATGAAGCTTGCAGCGATAGATTTGGGAAGCAACAGCTTCCGGTTAGAAATTGCTCGAGTTGAAGGCGAGCGCATCATCACCGAGGGCAGCTGGAAAGAAACCATACGATTGGCGGCCGGCATTGATAAAGACGGCAATCTGACGCAGGAAGCTCAGGACAGAGGTCTCAATGCTTTAGCGCGTATTGCGGAAAAGATTCGCGGCTTGCCGAGAAACCATATCCGTGCTGTCGGAACTCAGACGCTCAGAGCAGCAAAAAATTCTCAGGAATTCATAGAACGCGCAGAAAAAATTCTGGACTGCAAAGTTGAAATCCTTCGAGGGAAAGAAGAGGCGAGACTCGTATTCCAAGGCTGCAGTTTCGCTCTCCCGCCTTCTGATCAAACACGATTGATTGTGGATATCGGAGGCGCTTCGACGGAATGCGTGATCGGGCGCGGCCACGAAATGATCGACGGTGAATCTTTTCACGTAGGCTGTGTCAATACCTCCGTGGCATTCTTTAAAGACCGTAAAATCACAGCCCAAAGCATGCGGCGCGCCATCCTGTCAGCGGCTTCAGTGCTGGACGGAAGCGAATATAAGTTTGTTAAAGGGAACTGGCAGGAAGCGTACGGTTCCTCCGGGACGGTCAGCGCAGTTTCTTCTATTCTTGCTGCACTCAAAATTACCGACGGGTCCATCACACTTTATGCGCTCGAGCAGCTCAAAGATAAAGTAATTCACGCAGAAAGCATCGATAAGATAAAGTTTGAAGGCCTGAAGGAAGACCGCAGAGAAGTCTTAGCCGGCGGCATCGCGGTATTGATCGCAGTCTTTAATAAGCTCGGAATTGACGTCATGAAAGTTGCCGACGGTGCACTTCGTTACGGCATTTTGTATGACTTAGCGGGCAGAAAACTGCAGCGCGATCCTCGAGAGGCTTCCGTCGAGCGAATGATGAATGCCTTCCACGTGGACAAAGAACAAGCCAAACGAGTCGGAGATATTGCAGTGAACCTTCTTAAGAGCATGTCTTCGCATGTCTCCGAGGACAGCGTAAGGTTCCTGAGATGGGCGGCTGATTTGCATGAAACAGGTTTAACCCTCTCGCGCAGCGATTATCATAAACACAGTGAATATTTGATCAAAAACAGCGATATTGCGGGCTTTTCCAGACCTGAACAGGAGAAATTGGCTGCCCTGGTTCTCGGGCACCGAGGAAACCTGAAAAAAGTTGAAATGCTGCTTGCGACCAAACAGACCGCCGAATTGCTGTTCTGCTTACGGATAGCCACTATTGTTGCGCATGCCCACCAAGAGATAGAGCTGCCGAAACTTGAAGCTACTTTCCATGGACATTCTTTCTGTCTTTATGTTCCGAGGGCGTGGCTGAAGGATCATCCCGTGGTCGAGTATTTGCTTGAAGAAGAAAAGGCTACATGGGCCAAAGTTGATTACCAGTTTGACTTGTTAGCAAGATGAAGACGATAGTGAGAATGGTCGACGTTCCGATCAACGATTGGAATAACCAAACCAAAGGAATCGTGACGCTGGAGGTTTCGGACGGAGAGTTCGTTCTCCTCCGAGGCCCAAACGGTTCGGGTAAGTCGTACCTTCTCAACTTAATGGCCGCTTTAAGAGTTCCTCGCGTGGGCGAAGTATTTCTTGAGGGCAAACGTCTGACGAAGATGCGTGAAGGCCAGAAGAGAGCATGGCGTGCCGGGCTGGGTCTTATTCCTTCGGAACCCGTTCTTTTAAACGGCTACACTGTTTTGGAAGGCCTGGTCTTAACGGCCCAGCTTTTGGGAAAAAACGCAGCTGATGCCCAGCGCAACGCATTGGAAAGTGCCTCCCTCTGCGGTCTTGATCCTTATTTAAACGCCCGGGCAGAGAGTCTTTCGGTCGGTGTAAAAAAACGCGTTGTTATCGCTCGTTCGCTGGTCAACCAGCCGCGGCTGATTCTTGCGGACTCTCCGCTGGAGGGACTGGACGATCAGGCACAGGAGGAATTTCTCTACATTTGCACCAAACTCAGCCAAGTCGGTTATCCGATTGTGATGACCTCAAGTTACCTGCTTCCGTTTGAGATTGCGGCGCTGCGTTGTGTTGAGCTCTCAGGAGAGAAAAGATGATCACGATGCGGGACCGTGTGCGCAGGCCGATTCAAGCCAACATAAAGCGTTTTATTTTTGTTGTCGTGGTTTTCTCTCTCGCGCTTTGTCTTTTGGGACAGATCGCCCTGAGTTTTTACTGCTTCTACGACAGCCATCGCGGCGTCATGGGAGACGAGGTCAGTGTCTTTTTAGACTCTTCCCTAACGGATGCTCAGCGCAAAAAAGCTCAGGATCAGATCCGCGCGCTTGCGCCGATTACCGAACTCAGAGAAATTAAACCGACGGACGTTTTAGAAAAAGATATTTTGAAGCTCGTCGGGGACAGAAAGAAGATCCCGACGATATTGGCTCTTCAATTTCCTTCGGACACCCGCTACATCGATATTGAAGGGGCGGTTAAATCTATTGAAAAAGTCAGAGGCGTTGAAGGAGTGACGGCCAATCTCGAGTGGATTAAGAAACGTCATTCGCTCAGAGAGGCGATTGCGCTCGGTATGTTTGCATTCGGGGCTCCGGCGGCTACTTTAGTCTGCCTGCTGATATTTCAAAACTCACTTAGGCTCTCCGCTTTTTTACGCAGTGAAAGAGAGCTTCTTTTAATGCTGGGAGCAAGCGACTGGGCCGTGCGCGGGCCGCAAATGATTGCAGCCGCCGTGAGCTCTGTACTCGGCTGCGTTATCGGCGGCGTGCTGCTTTTAGTGACAACGCTGGCGTCTGTTCCACTGCTGGAAGAAGCTTTTGAACTTACTCTGATGCCGCATTGGTCTGTTTTTGCCGCTGTTTATCTTTCTGTGTCTTTGGTGACGATCTTGCTAAGCGTGATCGTTTCGTACTTTATCGCCGGGGCGACAACCCCTCGGACGTTCTAAAGCTTGACTTGAGGATTACAATTTTCCTCGATGACAACAGATGAAAAGAAAAAGAGCCCGAGCACGGCTCTTGCCCCCTACAAACCGACCCCGCTTGCGATTCCTGATGCGTCACTCGGTTCTCTGGAGGAATATATCCGGGCAGCGAATAAAGCTCCGATCCTGAGTGCCGAACGTGAGCACGAACTGGCTGTGAGGCTTCAGGAGCACGGAGATATGGAAGCTGCGGGCGAGCTGGTGATGTCGCACCTGCGTCTTGTGATTTCCATCGCGCGTCAATATCAAGGCTACGGGCTTCCGTTCGGTGATTTGATTCAAGAAGGGAATATCGGCTTAATGAAAGCCGTCAAACGTTTCAATCCGAACAACGGAGCGCGTTTGGTGACTTTCGCAATGACTTGGATTAAGTCTGAAATTCAGGAGTATGTCCTTCGCAACTGGCGCCTGGTTAAAGTTGCCACCACAAAGTCACAGCGCAAGCTGTTCTTCAATCTGCGCAAGTTAAAGGACGACACTAAACTTCTCGGTACCAGTGAAGCGGAAAAAATTGCCGAAACGCTGGATGTGAAGCCGGCCGAAGTTTTTGAGATGGAAAAGCGCATGCTGGGTTCGGATGTAGAAATTGACGAACCGAGCGGAGGCGCAGAAGAGGGCACCGCGCCCTCCGAGTGGCTTACGGACGAACGGGATACACCTGAAAACACGATCGCCCGCGGTGCCTATGAAAACACCATCGAAAATCTTCTTCCGGAAGCAGTCAAGAAGCTGGATGACCGCTCGAGACGCATTATTGAGGCTCGCTGGCTGTATAACGATCAGGACGGCAGCAAAGGCGCGACGCTGGCAGATCTTGCCAAAGAAATGGGCGTGAGCCAGGAAAGAGTGAGACAGCTGGAGAAGAAGGCTTTTGCGACCTTGAAAACTTATTTGAAAGAAGACAAGGATGTTTAATATTGTTTTAGTGCACCCGGAAATTCCGCCGAACACCGGAAACATTATTCGTTTGTCGGCGAATACGGGATGCAAGCTTTATCTGATTGAACCTTTAGGTTTTAACTTTGAGGACAAGCATATGAAGCGGGCAGGGCTGGATTATTGGGAATATGCGGACATTAAGCGTTTCCCCAATTACGGAGCTTTTCTTGAGGCAGAAAAGCCTGACCGCAGCCGAATGTTTGCCATGACAACCAAAGCTCAGCAGCTGGTTCAGGAAGTGATCTTTCAGCCGGGAGACTGGTTTGTTTTCGGCTCTGAAGGCTCGGGTCTTCCTCAGGATGTGAGAGCCTTATTCGATTCGGCCCATATGGTCCGTCTGCCGATGCGTCCTCACAATCGCTCCCTAAATCTTTCAAACTCCGTAGCCATTACCGTCTATGAGGCCTGGCGCCAGTGCGGTTTTGAAGGCGGAATCTAATCTAAAGCAGCAAATACTAAAAAAGCCGTCCTCAAATCGATGGGGACGGCTTATCTAGCGAGCGGGACAGCTGATTACTGAACGGTTTTTTCTTCAGCTGCAGCCTGCTGCTCCTGCATTCTCTGAGCAAAGTAGGCTTCAAAGTTGATTTCGCCCAAGTAGACCGGCGGCATGCCTGCACGGGTCAGAAGGTCGGAAACATTGCTGCGGAGGTACGGATAGATTGTGGACGGGCAGGTAATGCCGAGAACCATGGTCTTGTGCTCTTCCTGGAAGCCTTTCAGAAGGAAGATGCCGGCCTGTTTGCATTCAACCAGGAAAACGGTTCTTTCTTCATTGTTGATTTTGGTCTTAGCCGTGACAGTTGCACGAACGACAACTTCATAGAGGTCAGGCTGGGCCAAACCATGTTCGGAGACGTCGAGCTGGATGTCAACCTGAGGAGCTTCAGGAGCCAGGAAGATCTCGGGAGCATTGGGCATCTCGAGAGAAGCGTCTTTCAAGTAGATGCGCTGAACGGCAAACTGGGGAGCTTCTTCCTGAGGTGCGGCCTCGGGAGCGGTGTTTTCGTTTTCTGCCATTTTTAATCCTTTACAGATAAGTAGAGTTAAGTTGTAGATTTAGAGGGCTTAAGCCTTTTTCTTCTTGTTGCTGCGGCGATTGATTTCCAACCCTGTCAGCGGGAGCTTAGCCGCCTGCCAGGCAACGAGACCGCCTTCCAGGACGTAGACGTCGGAAAAGCCCTTGCTCTTGAACTGTTTGAGTTCTTGCTGAGCACGTCTGCCGTTTTGTGTAATGAGAATAACCGGGCGATTTTTATCTAGAGTGTCGAGACGGGAGACCAAATCGGCAGCCGGAATATTCACCGCGCCGGCTAAGGAACCCTTAGAGAATTCGTTGGACGTTCTGACGTCGACAAGCTGTGCGTCTTTGTCATTGACTTGGATGACGACTTCGGCAGGACTTAATCCTGAATTTTTGGATTTGGAAAGAGACGGAAAAGCCAAAAGAATTGCTGAACCTACGAATGTAATGATCAGCAGAATGTTTTCAGTAATGAAATCCATGTTCGAGAGAAGCAAAAATAGTAAACCTTGGGTCCTCAGGCTAAGCCTTGAGGATACTAAAGAGGGGATTATATCCAACTGCTCTCCCTAATCCAAATAAATATTTGAATCGCTGAGACTTAGAAGAAGTTTTTTCCGGCTTGTTTCTTGCACGGGTGTTTGGACGTCCTGCACTGCTAAAATTATTCTTTTGTCAGTACTTGCTTGGAAGTGACCATGTACAAAATCGTTTTAATGCGCCACGGCGAAAGCCAGTGGAACCTCGAAAATCGTTTTACAGGCTGGGTTGATGTTGATTTGACGGAAAAAGGCCGTGAAGAAGCTGCCCGCGCCGGTGAAATCTTAAAGGCAGAAGGTTACGAATTCGATCTTTGCTATACCTCCGTGTTAAAGAGAGCCATCCGCACGCTGTGGATTACGCTCGATAAGCTTGATGCCATGTATCTTCCAGTCATCCATGACTGGCGCCTTAATGAACGTCACTACGGCGCACTCCAAGGATTAAACAAGAAAGAAACAGCGGCTAATTTCGGTGACGAGCAAGTGCTGATTTGGAGACGTTCTTACGATGTTCCGCCTCCTGCCCTGGAAAAAGACAATCCCATGTGGCCCGGATTTGATCCGCGCTACAAACATGTCCCTGCCGAGGAGCTTCCTTTGACCGAGTGTCTGGCAGACACCGTAGCCCGTGTCGTTCCCTACTGGGAAAACGAAATTGTCCCGAACATTAAAGCGGGCCGAAAGATTTTGATCACTGCCCACGGCAACTCTCTGCGTTCTCTGATTAAGCATCTGGACAATATTTCCGATAAAGACATCGTGGGTGTGAATGTTCCGACTGCCGTGCCTTTGGTCTATGAACTTGATGAAAATATGCGTCCGATCCGCAGCTACTATTTAGGCGATCAGGAAGCCATTAAGCAGAAGATGGCAGCAGTAGCGGCACAGGGTAAGGCCGGTAAATAAAACTCATCCTGATGAGAATTCGTTTTTCGGCAGCCACGGCGGTTTTTCTCGCTTTGGCTGCCTTTACTTTCCAGTCTGTTTCTGCGGCGCCTGAGCCGCAGGGACGATCTGTGCCTGCAGTCAAGCAAACAGCAAAAGCCAGAACTGCACAAAAACAGATATCTAAGAAAGCCTCAAAAAAGACGGCAGAGAAATCTGCTGTGCGTAAGGCCAAAAGCTCCTCAAAGGTCGCTTCACGCGGTTCCTCTGCCGATAAGACAGCAATAGAAGCGCGCAGAGCAGAAACACAAAACCGTATTGAAGAGGTGCGTTCTTCTATTTCGCAGAAAAGCTCTGTCAAGAAGAAACTTGAAGCAGAGATGAAACAGTCGGAAGTCAAAATCCGACAGGTTCGGCAGTCACTGCAGAAGCTGCGGCGAGAAAGAGCAAAATCCGAACGGACGCTAAAGAGCCAGGAAAAGACTGTGATCGGTCTGGAAAACGAACTTTCTCACGAACAGAAAATTCTTGAAGAAATCAACCAGCAGAGACTGGAGCTGCTGACTCAGCAGCAACAGCCGCAATGGGCCGCCTCAGATCCAAACCAGAAGGCTCGAACCCACATGATGCTTTCTTTGCTGGCGAAAAAGTCGACGGAGTCCATTCAAAGACTGGAAAAAAATCAGAAGGAACTTGGGCGGGCCCTCCAGCGCTCGAAGCGAACCAGCGATTTACTTCAGAAGACATTACAGGAAGAACGCAGCGAACAGACTCGTCTCACCAAGGAGCGCAGAGATCGTCAGTTAACAGCGGCAAAACTTAATCGAGAACTTGCCTCGCAGACAATGACGCTTAAGCGGCTTCAGAATGACGAAAAACGTTTAGGCAACCTGGTCGCTTCCCTTCAGCGGAAAGAGGCAGAGGCAGAGAAAGCAGCTCAAAGAAGAGCAGCTGCCGCGGCGAAACGCAGCGGCAAGCAAACCAAGACGGCGTCTGCGCCGGCTCCTCGGAAATCTCTTGCGGCCTCGGGAGCTCGCATGAATCCGGTGCCGGGCAAAGTCGTGGCGCGTTTCGGAGAGAAGCGCACCGTCTCCGGAAAAACAGACCGCTGGCAGGGGACCGTATTCAGCGTCACTCGTGATGAGGGTGTACACGCCGTGCGGGACGGCAAGGTGGTCTTTGCCGATTACCTGAGAGGCTACGGAAACCTGATTATTTTGGATCACGGCGCCGGTTACTTTACCGTCTACGGCAACAACGCGACGCTGGAAAAGGATATCGGAGACAGAGTTAAGGCCGGTGATGTGATTTCTCGAGCCGGGAAAAATGAAGGCGCGGTTTCGGTTTTGTATTTTGAATTGCGTCACAATGGGAAACCAATTGACCCAACGGGTTGGCTTAATATTTGATAGCCTTACAATTCTTTGATTAATAGAAATATTTTAAAGAAATCAAAACTTATGAAAAATAGCGTACGCGGTCTGCTTCTTGTGACCGGAGGCATGATTGCCGGAGCACTCATCAGTGCCTCACTCGCCGCCCCCGAGAGGGCAGCCAGAACGGTTCTTCCTCTCGATGAAATCAGACAATTCACTGACATCTACGGAGCGGTAAAGCAGTACTACGTTGATCCGGTTGAGGATAAGAAGCTTATGAAGGAAGCTATCTCCGGCATGCTTCAGGGCCTCGATCCTCATTCTGCTTACCTTGATGAAAACGCTTTCAACGAACTTCAGGAAGGGACGACCGGAGAATTCGGCGGTTTGGGTCTTGAAGTCAGTTCTGATCCCTCCGGAGTGAAAGTTATTTCTCCGATCGACGATACGCCTGCGGCTCGCGCTCATATGCGCGCCGGAGACATTATTTTCAAGATTGACGGGAAAATCGTTAAGGATCTCCCGCTCAATGATTCCGTGAAGATGATGCGCGGAAAGCCGGACACTCCGATCGAGCTGACCGTGCTTCGCAAAGGTTCTTCAACTCCGATTACAGTCAAGCTGATTCGTGCCGTGATCAAGGTCAAGTCGGTTAAATCGAAGGCACTTGACGACCACATGGGTTATATCCGTGTCTCTCAGTTTCAGGAGCGCACAGCCAGTGAGCTTGCAAAAGCGCTGGATGCTCTGAATAAGAGCGGCAATCTGAAGAACGGTTTGGTGCTTGACCTTCGCAACGATCCGGGCGGATTGCTCAATGCCGCGATCGGTGTGTCTGCCGCTTTCCTTCCGAAGGGAACGCTCGTTGTATCCACCAAGGGTCAAACAGCAGACGCTAAGAAGGAGTTCCTGACGACTCCGCAGGATTATCAGGTTGTGCGCGAAGATGCGGCGATTGCCAAGCTGCCCGCGATTACTAAGACCATGCCGATCGTCGTTCTTGTGAACGGAGCCAGTGCAAGTGCCAGCGAGATTGTGGCCGGCGCCCTTCAGGACCATAAGAGAGCCACGATTATGGGTACGAAATCCTTCGGAAAGGGTTCCGTCCAAACGGTGATTCCTCTTCGCGGGGAAGCGAAAAATACCGCAATTAAGCTCACCACTGCCCGCTATTTCACACCGAGCGGCCGCTCGATCCAGGCAAAGGGTATTTCTCCTGATGTTGAGGTCAAAGATACGGCCGAAGGAAACTTCCTTGACCTTGACATTCGTGAGGCAGACCTGGCGAACCACTTAGAAGTGCCGGAGGCTAAAGATGACAAGACGAAGGCAGCCAAGCCTGCTTCGGAGGTCAAATCGGATGCGTCCGGCATTAAAGAAACTGTAGAGCCGATTTCTTCTAAGCCGAAAAAAGCGCCCAAGTTCTATAAGTACGGAGATCCTGATGACTATCAGCTCAATCAGGCAATCGCCTACCTGAAGAAAGAAGACGCGAAGAAGGCGCAGCCTGCTGCCGGCACTCAGGAAATCCAGCTGGAGGGCGGCATTAAGATGAAAATCGAACCCGTGAAATAACAGGAATCTTCACAAAACATAACGGCCTCGGGAAATCCGAGGCCGTTATGTTTTAAGGCGAGAATTATGCTCCGAGGATCAGATAGACCTGTTTCTCAGGATCAACGACGCCGCCTGAGACGTCTCCCTTAGCAAATCTCAGCCAGTGCCCTAGAACTAGGGCAACCAGCATATTGGCGCGGGTCAGAACATCATAGCTTTCCGGAACCTCCTGCTGGGCGACGGCGAGTCTTAAAGACTGTTTGAAGACGGCCTGCAGCTGTCCGTAAAATCTATTGAGTTCCGCCTGCAAACGGCGATCTTCAGAGGTTAACGAGTCTCCGCAGAACAGAAAAACAAGTCCGGGCTCTTTGGCTTTTATGTCAATGAGGGCTAAGAAGAGCTTTTTAGCCTGCTCCAATCCGGAGTATTCCGACGAGGAGATATTGTTTACGGCGGTCATGACATAGTTTTCAGCAAAGCCGATGATCTCTTCATACATTTTGGCTTTGCTCGGGAAGTGGCGATAAAGCGCCGCTTCGGACACTCCGATAGCGGCCGCCAAGGACTTTGTCGTGATGTGTTTATTCTCCGACTCCGTCATCATTCGGACGAGAGTACGCAGAATTTCAAGTTTTCGGTCGGAGGATTTTTTTCTGCTTTTTGTTTCTGTTGAGGCGTCCATAAAATTCTTTCGGTCTAACCTTTAATCATCGTGCCTACACCCTGCGGAGTCAAGATTTCCAGCAGCAGGCAGTGATCAACGCGGCCGTCGATGATGTGGACGGCTTTTACGCCGTTTCGTGCTGCTTGAAGCGCGGAGGAAATCTTCGGGTACATGCCGCCCGAGATTGTACCGTCAGCAAATAACGCGTCAATCTCCTGAGAGGTGAGGCCCGTGATTAAGTTTCCTTCTTTGTCCAACACTCCGGGTGTATTGGTCAGCATCACCAATTTTTCAGCTTTGAGCGTTTCGGCCATTTTTCCGGCGACGACATCCGCGTTGATGTTATAGGAGAGTTCATCGTCTCCGACGCCGATCGGGGAAATCACAGGAATAAAGGCGTCATCCTGGAGCGCTTTGACGACGGCCGGATTAATAGATTCAATTTCGCCAACCTGGCCCACGTCATAGAAGACTGTCGGATCGTGGATGTCCTGCAGCTTGAGTTTTTTTGCGCGGATCAGACCGCCGTCTTTGCCCGTTAAGCCGACAGCCTGGCCTCCGAAGCTGTTGATCAGCGTGACTAAGTCACCTTGGACCTGGCCGCCCAAGACCCATTCAACGACTTCCATGGTTTCTGCGTCGGTGACGCGCATACCTTGGATGAATTCACTTTGCTTTCCGACACGCTTCAGCGCGTCGCCGATTTGAGGACCGCCGCCGTGGACGATGACAGGATTCATTCCGACGAGTTTCAGAAGCACGACATCACGGGCGAAAGCTCTCTGCAGCCTTTCCTCCGTCATAGCGTTGCCGCCGTATTTAATCACAATCGTCTTGCCGTGAAATTTTTGAATAAAGGGAAGAGCCTCTGAAAGGATTTCCGCCTTTAACTGCGCGGGAACAAACTGACTGTTAAGTGTGTTCATTAAATTAGATCAACAAAATGGGTTCAAAGTTAGTGAATGGTATCACCGTGGAAGACTAGAATCCTCAGGGAGGATACGTATTGGAGTAAATCATATGGAACAAAGTTTTGAACTTAGCGGTGTTCACTGCATGCATTGTGTTGCTCGCGTCAAGAAGGCGTTAGAGCCTCTCTGCGAAAAAGTTGAAGTGACGCTGTCTCCAGCAATTGCAGTCGTGACTGTCAAGGAGCCGCTGAAGATTGAAGACGTCAATGCTGCTCTCGCAAAGGCGGGCGACTACTCGGCAACGCCGCTGAATTAACCTCGCTAAGCCAAAAGAAAAGCCGGACCTCCTCGCGGAAGCCCGGCTTTTGAACTTTTAGGCCGTATTAGTTACCGTACAGCTTCTGGCGAAGTTCGCGTCTCTGCTGAGCTTCCAGAGAGAGCGTTGCGGTAGGACGGGCCAACAGACGGGGAATACCGATAGGGTCGCCTGTCTCTTCGCACCAGCCGTAGTCGCCCTTTTCCAGGCGCTGGAGGGCTTCCTGAACCTTCTTCAGCAGCTTTCTTTCTCTGTCGCGAGTTCTTAGTTCAAGAGCATGCTCTTCCTCGATCGTGGCGCGGTCAGCCATGTCGGGAATGATGGTGTTGTCACGCAGATGTTCTGCCGTTGCACCGGCGTTGCTGCGGAGCTGAGCTTCGCGTTCACGTAAAAGATGCTTGAAGAAAGCCTGCTGTCTTTCGTTCATGTAATCGGACTCAGGCATATTGAGAAGCTCAGCCTGTGTCGGAATTACGATGCCGTCGACAATGATTTTTTCCTCAGAACTTTTTTCGTAGTTGTTCATCAGGAATTCCGCAGCCTTCTGCGCATCCTCGACCGATGTGTTTTCTCCGGTTCCGTCTTTAGCTGACTGAACGAGAGGAGCAAGTTCTGCAGCTTCCTTCAAAGCTTTATTGCAGGCGGCAGCCTTAGAAGCCTTAGCTTCTTTGACAGCCTTTGCAGGTGCCGCAGCTTTAGCGGCGGTTGTCTTCGCCGTTGCTTTTACAGCCTTAACTGTCTTTGCCGGTTTATCAGTTTCGACAGTTGTTTTCTTTTTTGTCGCCATTGAATACATCTCCTATAGGCAGTCAGGTTTGGTTAAGCCAAGCAAGTTTCCAAGCCTTGCATAATCGCCTTCTTTGGGAGGCGGCGGCCGATAAATACCATTTTTGTAGACGGCTTTGTGTCGCCCCAGGGCTTGCCCAGGTCAGCCGCCATCAGCATATGCACACCCTGGAAAATCATTTTCCTATCCGTACCTGTCATATAAAGCACCCCTTTATAGCGCAGCATATCCGGTCCGTAAACTTGGGTGAGCGTTCTCATGTAGTTGTCGAGCCGAGCCGGGTCAAACGGTCTGTCGGACTCGAATACGAAGGCAGCGATTTCGTCATCATGACGTGCATGATGATGGTGGTGGCCGCATTCGCAGTGATCGTGGTCATGATCCCCGCACTCACAGTGATCATCATGATCGTGATGATCGTGACAGCCGCAGGTGCAGCCGTCTTCATGATGGTGATGGTGCTCTCCCTCTTCATGAGCTTCTTTTAAGAAGTCGGGGTCCAATTCAAGAACGGAGTCGAGATTGAAGCCGCGAATGTCGAGAACTTCCTTAATATCGACATTTCCCATGTTGCACTCGACGATCGGTGCACGAGGGTTCATGTGATGAAGACGATCGGACAAATCCTCAATGACGGAGGGCGGAACCAAATCAACTTTGGAGAGGAGGATTCGATCGGCAAATCCGACCTGAGCCTGGGCAGGAGCCTGCTCATCCAATGTTCTCGGAGCGTTAACCGCATCCACAACCGTGATGACGCCGTCAACCATGTAGAACTGAGCGACTTCTTCATCCATGAAGAAAGTTTGAGCAACGGGGCCGGGGTCTGCAAGACCGGTCGTTTCGATGATGACGCGGTCAAAGTTGGCTTTTCCTTCCTTTTTACGCTCCATCAGACGGATGAGGTTTTCAGCCAGGTCGCCTCGAATGGTGCAGCAGATGCAGCCGTTGTTCATCGTAATGATTTCTTCATCTTCGCTTTGAACGAGAAGATCATTGTCGATGCTTTCTTCACCGAATTCGTTTTCGATGACGGCTATCTTTTGACCGTGTTCTTCAGTGAGAATACGGTTAAGAAGCGTTGTTTTACCTGCGCCCAAAAAACCGGTAATAATTGTGACCGGAATTAAGTCTTCCATAGCTCCTCCGAGCATTAATAATAGGTTCTAAATCACAAGCAACCATTAAGGGAAAATGGGTTATACAGCAACCCAGCCCAGATTGCAATAGTTTTTTTGAATTTCAAGAAGTTAAAAGGCAGAAAAGTTAAACTTTTCTGCCTCTTTCGGGACTAGACCGCGCCTCGGGAAAGGAGGTGCAGACCCTTCAGGTATTCACCCTCAGGGTGAGTCATCAGCAGAGGATGATCTATCCCCGCTCCGAGACGCTCCATCATCCAGGCTTCTACGCGCGAGTCGATGACAGCACCTGCCACGATTTTTTGGAACAGGTCGACGTCAATGGCGCCCGAGCAGGAGAATGTCAGGAGCTGTCCGCCCGGGGTCAGAATGCGAAGACCGTTGAGGTTGATGTCTTTGTAGGCGCGAGCTGCTTTGTCGACGTGGTGGTGGCTGGACGCGAACTTAGGAGGATCGAGAATGACAAGATCAAATTGTTCTCCTCTGTCGCGGAATTCTCGAAGTGCTTCAAAGACATTTGCTTCGATCCATTTCATCGAGCCGTCATCGAAACCGTTGCGTTTGGCATTTTCCTGAGCCATCTGCAGCGCGTCGGCAGAGGAATCGATGGACACGACCTCTTCGGCGCCCCCGGCTTTGAGCGCAAGGGAAAATCCGCCGGTGTAGCAGAAGCAGTTAAGCGCTCTCATGCCTCTGCCGTGCACGCGTTTGAATTCCTCAGCCAATCTGCGGGCCAAAGCTCGGTTATCGCGCTGATCAACGTAAAAGCCGGTTTTGTGGCCCATGCGAACGTCGACGCCGTACTTGATGCCGTCTTCTACGATTTCGACTTCCTGAGGCGGCTCTTCGCCCTCAAGGACCTCTTTGCGTTCCGGGAGACCCTCACGGGCTCGGGTAGCGGCGTCGGAACGGTCATACACCTGAGAGCAGCCGGTGTATTTCACCAATGCCTGACCGATCACAGAGCGCCAATACTCGACGCCTGCGGACTGAAACTGTGTGACGACCTGGTTGTTGTACTGATCAACAATGAGCCCGGGGAGGAAGTCGGCCTCTCCGAAAATCAGACGAATTGCGTTGGTGCGGGATCTCAGGCAGCTGCGAGCCTCGATCGCTGCTTTGACTCTGGCTTCAATCCAGGCGGCATCAATGACATCTTCTTCTTGGAAAGACCAGCAGCGGGCACGGAGCGCTGATTCGGGAGAATAAGCGCCCCAAGCTAAAAATTTCCCTTTACTGTCTTGAATCCTGACCGTCTCACCGCTCTTCGGTTTTCCCAGTACTTTGGAAACCCCGGTTGCATAAACCCAGGGATGACGGCGAAGGAGCGCACGTTCCTTGCCGGGTTTAAGGATGATCGTAGGAATTTGATTCGTCATGGAAATACTCAATTGATCAAAGGAGTTAATGCTGTTTCGGCAACCTTAGCTGCCATCTTTAAAAACTTAGGAGACGTGCCTCGTGTGAATTTCTTTTCATCCGCATCGCACAGGCAAATCATTCCGAATACGGTTCCGGTATGACCGCGCAGCGGAAGAATGAGAACGCCGCGTGTTTCAACGGGGTCGATCTTGAGCCAGTGGGCGACTTCGTCACCGTAATTTTCGCCTAAATAGAAATTTTCGATTGAACCCAAGGCAGCTTCCACGTCCGGCCCCAAGCGTTCTGCGAACGGGAAGAAAGAGAAGTTGGGTTTCACCGGCCACAGACGAAGCAGCCCGTGAGCGGCCTTAAATTCAGAAATGAAGAAGTTCAGGACGAGGTTAGGAATCTCAACCTGCGAATGGCAGGCGAGCAAATCGGTCGCAAAGCGAATTATTTCTTCGCTTTTTGCCTCTGAGTTAAGAGTCGCTTCCCAGAGTTTGCGCTCTTCCTCTCTAATTCGGCAGGAGGAAAGTGCGGCTTTTAACGCTTCGTTCTGACATTCCGCGGGCGTGCGGCCTCCGTCCGGTGATTGACCGGGCAGGCTGAGATGCAGGAAGAGATCCGGATGCCGTACAAAGAAATCAGGATTGGATCTTAAGTAGTCAATGACAAAGTCGACTACAGTTTGATTTTCGCTCATTTGATTTCAATCTCGCTGTCAAAAACGGTTACGGCCGGGCCGAAGAGTTCGACGTCTTCGCCTTCTCCTTCCCAAGATAAACGGAGATCGCCGCCTTTATTGTGGGTAAGAACCGGGGAACTCAGAGCTCCTAATTCAATCGAAGTGGCGACAGCAGCGCAGTTGCCAGTGCCGCATGCAAGCGTCTCGCCGGCGCCGCGTTCCCAAACTCGAACGTTGGCCTCATGTTCGGTAATCGGCTGAATAAATCCGACGTTCACTCGGCGGGGAAACGCCGGATGATTTTCGATAAAGGGGCCTAATTCTCCGACCGGTGCGGTCTCGATGTCGTCTGGGATAATGGTTACGTGCGGATTGCCCATTGAGCAGATAGAGAACCAAACCAGTTCACCTTTATAGCGGACCGCCCATTGTTTAAAGCCGCGGATCTCACGAGAGGGCAGTCCCTGCGGATTGAAAGGAAGGGAGGAAGGCTCGAAGGAAGGGGTGCCCATGGAGACACGCACCAGCCCGTCCTCTTTGAGTTCGAGCTCGATGATGCCCTTCATGGTCTTGGCACGGATACGTTTTTTATCGGTCAGGCCTTTGTTATAGACAAACTTTACGAAACAACGCGCACCGTTTCCGCATTGCTCGACTTCTCCGCCGTCGGCGTTAAAAATACGATATTTAAAATCAGCTTCCTCGGACTCTGCGGGCTCGACGACCAAAATTTGGTCGGCACCGATTCCGAAATGCCGATCGGCCAGGAAGCGCAGCTGCTGAGGCGTTAACGAGAAAGGTTCTTTGGTGCAGTCCAAGACAACGAAGTCGTTTCCGGCTCCATGCATTTTAGTGAATTTGATCTTCACGGCTCGCCCGATAAAAATAGTTAGACCTTACATTCTGACATTCTCTTTCCGACAATTAAAGGAAAGAGTCTCTTTTCTTCGGCGTTCTCAGAATCATGGCCTTGAATTTCTCCGACAGCTGCCCGAGAACGAATCTTGCCGACTTCTCTACCGTACGCCTTTTAGAAGTATCTATAAATTAGCAGGCTTCATTTCGGGACAGCAGGCTGCCGCGTGAAAAATAAGGTAAATATTTAATAAACCGAAGGCTCTCCTTCCGGACGAGTCTTAAAGCGGCGGTGAGTCCACAGGTATTGATCCGGATGCTTGAGAATAAATTGTTCCAGTTCTTGATTTAGGCGCAGCGTATCGGCAGTAGCATCGTTTGTCGGAAAGTTCTCCAGAGGCTTAGATAAGTGCATGGTGTAGCCCTCGGGCGTGGTTTCCGCAATGCCCCAAATCACCTTGGCGCCGGTTAACTTTGCGAGCTTAGAAACCATGGGGAGCGTCGCAGCTTGGACCCCGAAAAACGGCACAAAAACAGAGTTGCGGGCTCCGTGGTCCATATCCGGAAGATAGTAGAAAGGCAGGGATGCTCTAAGCGCACGGATGACTTCTTTCATCGCCGAGTTGGACTTCGGGATGAGCACGGGATCGGAGAAGCGTTTTCTGGCGTCAAAAGCCCACTTATCCCAGACCGGATTTGATTGGGTCTGATATAGAGAGGCGCCGCGCACGAATGTGTTCATAGCGATACCGCCTGCATCCAAGCCGACAAAATGAGGAGCAACGATGATGACTTTATCGGTCTTGCAGAGGTCTTCAAATTGTTCTTTGCCTTCGAACTTAACCATTTCCAAAACCTGGGCTTCGGAGCCTTTTGCGAGAACGCTGTGATCAAGCGCGGCGCGGATAAGGTTGCGGAAGACGCCTTTTGCGGTATCGGCGCGTTTTTGTTCGGACCACTCCGGGAAGCAGAGACGAAGGTTCGTCAGAGCAATCTTTCTGCGTCTTGCAAGCACATACCAGGTGACTGAGGCAAGAAAATTAGCTAAACGTGTGCGGCTTGACTGCTTCCAGCCGGCCATGCCGTTGACAAGCGCGACACAGGTCTTGGAGATGAGTAAATTCAGTGCGGATTTCTTTGCCATGGATCAAAATTAAGCTTCTGTAAACAAAAGGTTGCTAAATTCTCAAGCAAAGGACTTCTCCTGCTTGATAATCGCAAGTCAGAGGATTATAGTTCTACGTTCGCCGAGTTAAAGGACAACTTGCGGGGCGATTAACAAATTCCGCTAAAGCGTCCGGAAGATAGCTTCCGCGACGCTGCCTCCTATTGATGATTTTTAGAAAAATTTTCGGAGTCAGCTCTTATGAACAAGTCTGCAAAAGAATACCTTTTTACTTCGGAGTCCGTATCCGAAGGCCATCCCGATAAAGTCGCCGACCAAATTTCGGACGCCATTCTCGACGCTATCCTGGAACAGGATCCGACCGCTCGAGTTGCCGCTGAAACTCTGTGCACAACCGGCACGGTCATGCTCGCCGGCGAAATTTCGACCACCGCAAATGTGGACTACACCAAGATCGTTCGCGACACCTTGAAGCGTATCGGTTACGACGACAGCAGCTACGGTATTGACCATAAAGGCTGCGCCGTCTTGGTTGCTTATGACAAACAGTCTCCCGACATCGCACAGGGCGTCGATAAAGCTCAGGACGATCCGCTTGAAAAAGGCGCCGGTGACCAGGGTTTGATGTTCGGCTACGCCTGTGACGAAACAGACGCGCTGATGCCTGCTCCTATTTATTACGCTCACCGTCTGGTGGAACAGCAATCTCTGATGAGAAGAACCGGCGAGATGCCCTATCTTCGTCCGGACGCTAAGAGCCAGGTGACGATGCGTTATGTGGACGGCCGTCCGGTTTCCGTCGAAACCGTGGTTCTTTCCACTCAGCATGCCCCTGAAATGAGTGAAGGCGACAAGATGAAGCCCGAATTCGTTCAGGCAGTGATCGATAAGATCGTTCGTCCCGTGTTTCCGCCCGAAATGCTCAAGGACACGAAGTTCCTGATCAACCCGACCGGACGTTTCGTCGTCGGCGGACCTCAGGGCGACTGCGGTCTGACCGGCCGTAAGATCATTGTGGATACATACGGCGGTGCCTGCCCCCACGGCGGCGGTGCTTTCTCCGGCAAGGATCCCACAAAGGTAGACCGCTCTGCCGCTTATGCCTGCCGTTATGTTGCTAAGAACATCGTTGCCGCCGGCTTGGCAAAGCAGTGCCAGATTCAGGTTGCGTACGCTATCGGTGTTGCCAATCCTGTGAACATTACGGTTTACACAGAAGGTACCGGCGTCATTCCGGACGAAGAGATTGCCGAACTGGTCAGAGAACATTTCGATCTGAGACCGGCCGGCATTATTAAGATGCTGGATCTGCAGCGTCCGATCTACTCCAAGACTGCTGCTTACGGTCACTTTGGAAGAGAGGAACCGGAGTTCACCTGGGAGCGCACCGATAAAGCCCAAGCGCTTCGCAAAGTGGCCGGTTTAGCCTAATTTCTCCTTCAAATCAGTCCCCGGAGTCACGCTCGCGGGGACATTTTTTTATAAGATAAACAATTCGACTTCTTGCAGAAAAGGAAACAAGATGACAGTACGCGTTTTAACCGGTGTGACGCCAAGCGGCACACTTCATCTGGGAAACTACGTCGGCGCTATTCGTCCGGCGATCCAGAAAAGCCGGGCTGAAGGAACGGAAAGTTTTTACTTCTTGTCTGACTATCATGCTTTGATCAAGACAAGCGATCCGGATCGCGTTGAGAAGAGCCGTATTCAGATTGCCGCAACCTGGCTCGCCTGCGGACTGGATCCCAAACGCGTGCATTTTTATCGTCAGAGTGACCTTCCTGAGACGCTGGAGCTCAACTGGATTTTGAACTGTGTGACGTCTAAAGGCCTGATGAACCGAGCTCATGCCTATAAAGCGAAGGTCGAAGCCAACGAAGCCGCAGGCGAAGATCCGGACAACAACGTGACCATGGGACTGTTTTGCTACCCGATCCTGATGGCTGCGGATATTTTGATTTTCAAGGCTAATTTCATTCCTGTCGGCCGCGATCAGATCCAGCACATTGAAATGTGCCGAGACATCGCTACCCGATTCAATCAGATGTACGGAAACGGAGAGGAGATCTTTCCGCTGCCCGAAGCACTGATCGATGAAGACACGGCGATCCTCCCGGGATTGGACGGCCGCAAGATGAGTAAGAGCTATGACAACGTCATTCCTCTGTTCGAAGGCGGAGAAAAGGCTCTACGTGAAGCGATCATGAAGATCGTGACGGACTCAAAGCTTCCCGGAGAACCTAAGGATCCGGAATCGACTTCTCTTACCGCTATTTACGATGCGTTCGCAACGCATGAGGAAAGAAACGAATTCCGCAAAAAGCTGCAGGAAGGTCTCGGCTGGGGCGAAGCCAAAGAAATCGTTTTCGAAAAAATTAATTCCGAAATCGGTCCGATGCGTGAACGCTACGAAGCTTACATGAAAGAGCCGGAAAAGGTAGAGGCGATCCTTCGCGAAGGCGTTGAAAGAATTCGCCCGATGGCCCGGGCGCTCGTGGATCAGTGCCGTAATGCTGTGGGCTTAAGGACCTTCAAACCTCTGCAGGCAAAGAAGGCAGCCGTAAAGGCTAAGAAGAGCAAAGCCTCTCTGAAGCAGTATCGGGAAAAGGACGGACTGTTTTACTTCAAGCTCGTCAACGGCCAGGGAAAGACCTTGCTGACTGCCGGCGGCCTTCCTTCCGGTAAAGAGGTCGGCGCTCATCTCCAGAGCTTTAAAGCCTCCGGTCTCGGAGCGCTGAAGGATATTTTCTGCCAGCTCGATGCAGAAGCGACCGAGGCTGAAGTTCAGTCCGCACTTGACGAACTGACTCAGGAGTAATGGTTAGAAGCGGGAGAAACCTTTATCCGAGATGACAGCATTAAGCTTGGCGTCAAAGGACTGCGCTTCAAAATCTAAACTACAAAATTCGGAGAAGCAGATGCCGACGGTAAAGGGCTTCTCCGCACACGCAGAAAGGTAGCGGTCGTAGTAACCGGCTCCGTAGCCGAGCCGGTATCCGCCTTTATTTATGGCAATGCAGGGGACAAGCAGGAGCGGGGGCTCGAAATAAATATCCGATGTCGGTTCCGGTACATTGAAGCGTCCGATCTTTAGAGGCCGAGCAGTATCCCAAAATGCAAAACGCATGATTTTTCCCTCGGTCACCGGAAGAAAAACCTCACGATTTGAGTCTGCACTGAGCCATCTTTTTAAGACCTGGGAGATGTCAGGTTCGGAGCCGATAGGAAGAAATGCGCCGATTGTCTGTACCTCGACGGTATCCAAGAAAGAACCGAGGAAGCGGCATAAAGCACTGTTTAACTCCGCGCGTTTTGTCGGACTTAGGGCATTTCTCTCTTTTAAAACTCGGGCGCGTTCACTTTTCTTATCCATACTATGATCGATCCTGCAGTACCTAGGAACTAAGTTATGTCTCTCAAGAAATACATTGTAGGCGGTTGGGTAAGAGACAAGCTGCTGACGGAGCTTGGACACCCCATGCAGAGCAACGACAAAGACTGGGTCGTCACCGGGGCGACGCCGGAAGAGATGCTCAAATTAAAGTTTGTTCCCGTCGGTAATGATTTTCCTGTGTTTCTGCATCCGAAGACGCACGAGGAATATGCCCTTGCGAGGACAGAGAGAAAAAGCGGGCACGGGTATAAAGGCTTTACTTTTTTTACTGATTCGTCCGTCACGCTGGAGCAGGACCTTCTGCGAAGGGACCTGACCGTCAACGCAATGGCGATGGATGAAGAGGGACACCTCATCGATCCTTATGGCGGTTTTGAGGATTTAAAAAAAGGCCTTCTGCGACATGTCAGCGCTGCATTTGAAGAAGATCCTCTGCGGATTTTGAGAGTGAGCCGTTTTCGAGCAAAGCTGCCGTGGTTCCGAATCGCTGAAGAAACCGAGACGATGTTGAGGCGCATGGTAGAAAGCGGCGAAGTGGATGCTCTGGTGCCCGAGCGTGTCACTGCTGAGATTCGTAAGGCGCTGAAGGAGACGAAGCCCTCGGTCTTCTTTGACGAACTTGAAGCGAACGGCTTTATGGGTCGGGTCTATCCGGAATGGAAGCAAACGGACTTTTCCCGCAGTCTGCTTGACAGCTTAGCGACGGGTTCTTCCGAAGAAGAAAAATTTGCAGCTTCGGTTGCGTCCGTAGATCCGGACAAACTTCCGGCTTTGCTGGAGGCGCTCCGAATGCCTAAAAAGCTGACGGAGTTTGCAATTCTTTTCTCAGAAAGCCTGCGAGACGGTTTTGAAAAAGCTGCTGACGGCAAAGAAGTGCTTTCCGTTCTTCGCCGTAAGGACGCGCTGCGTCGGCCGGAGCGGTTTGCTCAGCTTTTGCTCCTGCTTAAAACAGCTCATCGTATTGATTCAGAGGGAAAATGGCTGGCGTCTGCCGAGGCGGTTCGATCAGTTGACTTTAAGTCGATTTCGGCGAGCGCAGCGGATAAATCTCGGATTCCTGCGTTAATAGAAGAAGCCTCGGTTCGAGCCATTAACGAGGTATTAGATAAACTTGCCGATCAGCATTAGTACCACGGCGATGAGAATGGTGCTTGCTAATGGGATTTGGATCGGATGGCCGAAAATCTTGAAGTTAAGATCTCCGGGCAGTCGCCCGATTCCAAGCTTCTGAAGCCATGGAATAGCAGAAGTAAGGACGCAGAGTCCGATGAAAATAGTCAATATCCAGCGCATGGAAAGATTTTGACACATTAATAAGGAATAGAGGAAGTTCAAAGTGGATTTGGATCCGATGCTTATTTCTGGAAAATATTGGAAGATCAAACTGAATCGCTACGAAACGAAGGCTCGGATCGGTGCGTATCAGCACGAGAGACTTCTTCCTCAAAGATTAAGATTGAACGTCTCCGTGTACGTGGAGAAGGGGGCGGCGCCGGTCAATGAGCTCTCGGAAGTTTTTAACTACGACAGAATCATTGAAGCCATCGAAACAGTTGTTCAGGGAGGCCACATTGATCTGCAGGAAACCCTGTTGGAGAGAACAGCCGAACGCCTGCTGGCATGCCCCGAAGTGGCTGCAGTTCAGATCGGCAGCGAGAAACCCGATGCATATTCAAAGGCCGAATCTATCGGAGTTGAAGCATTTTTTAGTAAAGACAAGGATTAAGACTGAATAATGAAACCCGTCAAAATCGAAGAGCTTAAAGATCAAACGGAACAAAACATTTCGACTCCGGAGGTGAGCGCTTCCGGGGCTCCATCCGAAGAGAAGAAAGAGCGTTTGTCGTTTGAAAACAGAAAACTCGAGAAGCGCTTGGTTAGACTCTGCGCCCAGGCGATTACGGATTTCAATCTGATCGAAGACGGAGACAAAGTAATGGTGTGTGTCTCCGGCGGAAAGGATAGTTATGCATTGCTGGATGCACTCGTGCGTCTGCAGGGGCGAGCTCCGATTCACTTCGAGCTGCTGGCATTTTGTCTGAATCAGCATCTTCCTGATTTCCCTTTGGATCGACTCATTGCGCACCTGGAGAAGATCGGAGTCCCGTATCACATTGAGGACCAGGATACGTTCTCCATTGTGAAGTCGAAGTACTCGGACAATCGAAATCTTTGTTCGCTTTGCTCGCGCCTGAGAAGAGGCATTATTTATCGGGTTGCAAGAGAGCAGAAGTGCACGAAAATCGCGCTGGGACACCACTTGGACGATGTCGTCAGCACGCTGATGCTGAACATGTTCTACGGCGGCCGTCTTAAGTCCATGCCCCCGAAGCTGTTAAGCGATGCCAAAGAGCACATTGTGATTCGTCCGCTTGTGTACTTGCGTGAGAAAGACTTGGCGCGCTGGTGCCGCATCAAAGGCTACGATGTCATCCCAAAATTATGCGGCGCTGATGACGTATGCCGCCGTGAAATGAAAGAGATCATCCAGAGGATGGACAGGGAGACGCTGGGAAGAGTTGAGAACATCTTCCGCAGTCTGACCCGAGTCGCTCCGTCACATTTACTGGATCAAACACTTTTTGACTTTAAGGATCTGGAAAAAGAACGCATTACTCCGGAAACACCGGAGGAGGTTTAGCGCGAAGATCCGTGTTTCCGAGCGGTCCTGCAGGCCTTTTAGGCCGTTTTGGTTTGGTATGATACCGTGTTGAGGGTGAGTGCCCGAACCCTTATAAAGATCAAATACATAGCATAAGGGCAGTAGGTTTTAGCAAGAGGTATAGATGCGAGCTCGTTCTATCAAAATTATCGATTTGTCAGTACATACAGTTGCCACAATTCCGCTGGGAACTTCTGTTTTGGATTGTTCTAAAGCCATGCGAGCTCTTCATGTAGGAAGTCTGGTTGTCATCAATGACGACAGACAGCCGGTCGGAATGATCACTGACCGTGATATTTGCATTGAAGTCGTGGCATTAGAGAAAGATCCGAAAGGATTGAAAGTTGAAGATGTCATGTCTGCTCCCGTTTGCACCGCAAGCGCCGACGAAACCGTTGTCGATGCTTTAGCAAGAATGCGCGAGCAGGGCATTCGCAGACTGCCGGTTGTCGACAAGGACGGCAAGTTGTGCGGTATTGTTACCGCAAACAATATCGTCGAAGAGATTTCCGAACAGCTGGACAGCATTGTTCGTGCCATCAAGTCCTCCAAGACCCGCGAACAGTCTGTGAGACCGTAAGAAGGAACTGAGGGATGGAGAAACTTGAAATTCTGTCTCCGACATTTGCGACGGGGGCACCGATCCCGAAAGAATTCACTCAACAGGGGAGCGATATGTCTCCTCCGCTTGAGATTATCAATATTCCCAAAGGCACACAGTCTTTAGTTCTCGTGTGTGTGGATCCGGATGCGCCGGATCCTGAGGCCCCTAAGCTGACTTTTGTTCACTGGGTAGCGTATAACCTTCCGCCTCAGAACCTCTCCATTCCGGAAGGGGCAGATCTCGAGAGCCTTTTTCCCGGCTCCAGCGAAGGCGTAAACGGCAGGGGCACTGTGGGCTACATCGGCCCGAAGCCTCCGATCGGAACGCACCGCTACTTCTTCAAAGTGTTTGCGGTTGATACAGTTCTCAGCTTTAATGAACCGCCTGAGCTTAAGGATGTGTTTAACGCCATTGACGGGCGTGTCGTTCAAATGGCCGAGACCATGGGAACATACAAACTTCAGCTTTAGAAGTTCCGTCTTCAGAAAAACCAAAAGGCCGCGACTGCGGCCTTTGGCGTCACTGCGCCGCTTTAAGCGGCGCCGGATTTATTTCGATTGGCTCTGTTCAGAGTAAGTATTGATATTAGTTGTCGCGCCTCCATTTAAGGGGTATTTTTAAGTTAAGGAGGTACCCTATGTTTACCACAGCAGTAGATAA